>JAFZLE010000204.1 GCA_017551645.1 Clostridia bacterium
CAAGGTGCTGTGCCACTTGAACGCCACCCACTCCGTGCCTGACCCCAAGACCGTGACCGAGAACTACGCCAGGGTGCTGGACCGGCGCACGGAGAATTCCCGCTTCGCCGCGTACGGTTTCGGCGACGGCGGCGGCGGGCCTACCTTCGGCATGCTGGAGTACTTTGAAAGGGTCAAGGGCATGGAAGGCCTGCCCAAGGTGGTTTCCTCCACCGCCAGCGAGTACATGCATACCCTGGAAGCGCGCAGGGACCGCCTGCCCACCTACGACGGCGAAATGTACCTGGAACTGCACCGGGGCACGCTTACCAAGATGAGCGAAGTCAAGCGCTTTAACCGCCTGGCGGAGATAGCGCTGCACGATCTGGAGCTCATGTACGCCCTGAGCGGCAAGCCCAAGGACGAGAAGCTTGAGGAATACTGGAAGACCCTGCTCAAAAACCAGTTCCACGACATACTGCCCGGCACCTGCATACCCAAAGTGTACGAGACCGAGCTCCCCGAGATGGAGAAGCTGATATCCGACGTCAGGGCAGAAAGCATGAGGCTCGCGGGAGCTTTCTCGGACGGCGCCCAAAACGCCGTGTCCCTTATAAACACGCTGCCTTACGCGCGCGAAGGAGTATACGCGGTAAGCGGCCGGCACAGCTTCAAAAACGCGGACAGCCAGACCTACACCGACCTGTTCGGGCAGGAAAAGACCGCCGTCGCCGCCTCGCTGCCCGCGTCCGGCGCCCTGACGCTGGAGGAGGCGCCAGAAAGTACAGGCTCTTCCGCCTTTAAGGTGGACGGCAAAGAGATACTGACACCCTTCTACCGGGTCAGGCTCACCGAAAACGGTTTTATCGACAGCCTGTACGACATAAAGAACGAGCGTGAGATCCGCTCCAAAGAAGGCCTGCCCCTGGGCACCGTGATAGCCGGCGAGGAAATGCCCGCCGCCTGGGACAACTGGGACATAGACGACGACGGCTTCGACAAGCTCAGGCCTCTTGGCAAACCCGAAAGCTTCGGCGTCGTGTCGAACGGACAGGTGGAGCTGCGCCTTCGCGCGGTCTACCCGCTTATGCGCAGATCGAAGCTCAGCGTGGACACAGTGTTCTACGCCGCGTCCCGGCGCGTGGATTACGAGGTCAGGATCGACTGGCAGGACAGGCACGGGCTGGTGAAGGCGTGCTTCGACACTGACATCCGCAGCGCTTACGTGAAGAACGAGATCCAGTTCGGCCACATAGAGCGCCCCACCACCCGCAACAACTCCATCGAGGCCGCCAAGTTCGAGGTGTGCAACATGAAGTGGAGCGACTTGAGCGAGGCGGATTACGGCGTGGCTGTGCTCAACGACTGCAAATACGGCATCTCCTGCCTGGGCGGGAACCTGCGCCTGAGCCTGTTAAAGGGCGGCGCGCGTCCCGACCCCGTGACCGACCTGGGCACCCACTTCATGCGCTACAGCCTGCTGCCCCACGAAGGCGCGGGAGACTTTGAGAACGTGATACTCCCCGCCTACGATTTTAACTACCTGCCCGTGGAAATCAGGGGCAGGGCTGCGCTGCCGCAGCTGTTCGCAATAGAAGGCGCGGGCGTCATGGCCGAAGCCGTTAAACCCGCCGAGAACGGCACTTCCGCCTTCGCCCTGCGCCTGTACGAGAGCCGCCGCAGCCACGCGAAGATCCGCGTGAGCATTCCCGGAGCAAAGAAGGTCAGCCTGACCAACTTCCTGGAGGAAGAAAAGCAGGCGCTCTCTCCCGACGGCGGCGGCAAATACAGCCTGTGCTTCCGCCCCTTCGAGATAAAGACCCTGCTTATCGAAAGATAACCCTCAAAAACGAACAGGCGGCATGGACCACCATGCCGCCTGTTATTACTTCCCCTATATTTCTGCTTCGAACCCGCGCAGCGTGTCCCCCGCGGCCCTGTCCGGGCAGAAGCCCCTAGCCATTTCCAGGCTGCCGCCGCCCTTGCCCCCATGGGCGGCCACGAACGCCTTGAGCAGTTTGCCCGCGTCCCGCCCGCCTTTGGGCGAAGCGAACATGAGATTCACCCCGTTTTCGCTTGTATCGGCCAGCAGCGCCGTTTTCCCGGCTTCTACAGCCGCGTCCGCCGCCGCCTTGAGCCCCTCGGTGCCTATATCGTCAAACACATACCTTATATCCGCTCCGCCTTTGGCGAGTTCTCCCCTTATGACCGCCTCCGCCATGCGGCTCTTGGCAGTATTCACTTCCCGTCGGGCGTCCTTCAGCCTGTCCACCGCGTTCTGCGCAGCCTGGGCCAGCTTTTCCTGGGGAGAATTCAGTATCTCCCTGAGTTTAAGCGTGTCCTCATACAGCTGATGATACAGGCGGGAAGCCCTTTCCCCGCACACGAAGGTGAGGCGCAGCTTGCCCTTGTCCGGGCGGGCGTCCAAAAGCTTGAACAGGCCTATCTCCCCGGTGGCTCTGGGATGGGTGCCCCCGCAGGCGCAGAACTCCTCCTGCCCTATCTGCACCACGCGGATGTGCTCCGTGACCGCAGGCGCTTTTCTGAGGGGCAGGCGCTTAAGTTCCTCCTCGTCCGGGAACCAGCACTTTATGGGCGCGTCGGAACGGATTATGCGGTTCACTTCCGCCTCGACAAATTCCTTTTCCTCCTGTGTAAGGTGCGTGCGGCCGCCCGGCAGCGTGCAGTCTATGGTGCTGTCAGAAGCCCCCAGGTGCAGCCCGGTGGTGTACGCGCCGTAAAAGCGGTACATGACCCCCGCCAGTATGTGCTCCCCAGCGTGCTGCTGCATGTGGTCCACGCGGCGGGGCACGTCTATCAGGCACTCCGCCTGTATCCCCGCTTCCACGCTGCCTTCGATGACATGCGCCACGTCCCCGAACTCGTCCACGTACACGTCCAGCACCTTCCGGCCCTGTATGGTGCCGGTGTCATAGGGCTGGCCGCCGCTGGTGGGATAGAAGGCGCTTTCATCCAGGTACACCCGGCTTGTTGAGCCGTCTATGGGCTCACAGGAAGTTACAGTCGCCGTAAACTCCCAAAGGTACGCGTCGTCGTAATACAATCGCTTAGTCATAGATTCCTTCCGATATGATGCCGCAGACTCTGATCCGGATAAAACGCAGGCATCGTTTGTCAGTATATGCCGCCCCGTTTGTTTTGTCAAGGCGGCCCGATTCTGACGGTCCTTGCCGGCGCGGTGGTTTTATGGTATACTTTCGCCAAGTCCCAACACTTGCGCATACCGGAGAAACCGCCATGATAGAATTCAAGCATAAGCTGCCCGCCATGAAGATTGACGGCGTCCACCTTAACGGCACCTACAACAACCGGGAGCTGGGCTTTCCATCCGTGCTTACCACCGCGGACCCCAGGCTCGGGCTGTTCCTGCACACATTGCGCAGCAGTATCTTGGCGGAAAGGTCGCTGGTGTTCATAGACGGCAGGATACTGGCGGTGTGCAAAAACTGGATACGCGACCATGTGCACGTGATGAAGGCGATGCGGCACTGGGAGTACGACCTTAAGTCGTTTCTCGATTTCATAATCGCCACACAGCGTCCGGACGGCCAGTTTTATGAGCTCATCAAGCAGATGGACGATGTCCACTGGCAGTTCGTGAACGAGGACTGCCGGGCCTTTTATCCCGAGGACAACCTGTCGCTTGTACGGCTGGAATTGGAAGCGGACATAGAATACCTGGTGGTGGAGGGCGCGGTATATCTGTACAGGACCACCGGGGACGACGAGTGGCTTTCCCGGGCGCTGCCCCGGCTTGAAAAGGGCATCGAGTACATCACTTCCGACCTTAAGCGCTGGGACGAAGCGCGGGGGCTGGTTAAACGCCCGTTCACCATCGACACCTGGGACTTCACCTGCCGCCCCGACGCCGGCACGAACCGAAAGATAGAAGCCGGCACGCCCATGTCCGTCATGCACGGGGACAATTCCGGCGTGTACCGGGCGATGAACCAGCTCGCGTGGCTGAACCGCAGGCTCGGGCGGGAAGAAAAGGCGAAAAACTGGGAAG
>JAFZLE010000205.1 GCA_017551645.1 Clostridia bacterium
AGAATTCAATGGCGCGGGCAAAGTGATCCGCGGCGGCATCCAGTTTTTCGGCGGGGGACGGGGGAGAGTAGGGCTTTGACTGCATGGCGCAGCTTATCTCGTCGAATATCCAGGGGTTGCCCTGGGCTGCCCGCGCCACCATAACGCCGTCGCAGCGGGTAGCCTCAAGCATTTTCAGCGCGTCCTGACCGCTTCTGACGTCCCCGTTGCCTATCACGGGTATGTCCAGCGCGGCTTTGACGCTGCCGATAAGATCCCAGTCCGCCCGGCCGGAATAGAACATGTCCCGGGTGCGGGGATGCACCGTAACGGCCGCGGCGCCTTCGCTTTGGGCTATCTTCGCTATCTCAACGCAGGTGATACTGTCCCGGTCCCAGCCTGCCCTAAGCTTGACCGTAACGGGCTTGGCGGATGCTTTGACCATGACGGAGATCAGCCTGCCCGCCAAAAGCGGCTGGGTCATGAGATAACAGCCTTCCTGGTTGGAGACGATCTTACGGGCGGGACAGCCCAGGTTTAAGTCAAAAAACTCAAAAGGCGAGGGGTTAAGCCGCTTCACCGCCTCGCTCAGATAGTATTCCTCATGCCCGAACAGCTGCAGCCCCGTGATGCCCTCGCGTTCACCCTTTCGCGTGAGCTGTATGTGCACGGGGCTGTTGGGACTGAATATGTATCCCTTGGCGGAAAGCATCTCGCTTACGCTCAGCGCGCAGCCGTGCTCAAAGGCGATCTCACGGGTGACAGGGTCGCTTATGCCTGCCATGGGGGCCAGAAACGCGCCGGAAGGGACGTTTATGCCGCCGATCTTCATCAGCTTTCGGTGTCCTTGTACAGCTGGTCCTGCTTAAGCCCCGCGATCTTCCAGCCCTTCGCGTCACGGATCAGAGTAACGGTGTAGCGCCCGCTTTTCCAGGCTTCGATGGAGGGGTGGTCGGTGGAGGCGTACTCGCTCTTTACGGAGCCGCTTATGTCGGACACATATTCAGTCACCACGCAGGACACGGTGCCCCTGAAGGGGGACCAGCGCAGATGCTCCAGCTTAAGGTCATAGTCAAAGGATGAAATATTATAAAACCAGTAGCTGGAAGACTCCGAGAACGCCGCCGCCAGCACGGGGTCGCTGTCCAGGAACTCCGCGGTGAAGTAACGGTTCAGCACGGCGGGGTCCTCCCTGGTCAGGCACACGTCCACACGCTTTTGCAGACCTTCGGATACGATTATATAGGAATTGGCGTAATTGAACGCCAGATAGAACGCGTACACCGCAAGGCACACGATCAGCGTGATGATGACCAGCTTTTTAGCGGCGAAAGCCGCCAGCCTGCGCAGGTATTTCATATATCAGACCTCAAGAACCCATGATCTGCCGCGTGGCGTATACGCTTTCCTCGTCTATGAGGGAGAATTTTATCTCCACCCGGCGGGAAGCCTCTTTGTTTTCACTGCCGTCGGCATTGTATTTAAGCGAGGAAAACGAGCGCCCGGCCGCGGAGATCACTTTTTTGAACGCGGCTATGCCGCTGTTTGACAGCCGGAGGGTATTTCGCATATAAGTGTCGTCCAGCACGTACGATGCAACCGCCAGCGCGCGCTCCTGGCTAAGCTCCAGATTGTACAAAAACGCGTCGTAGCCCTGTTTGGCGGTGGAATCCGTATGGCCCTCTATGATGATCTCGGCCACATAGGGGCGGAATTCGTTGCTCAGCAGCACGCTTAAGTATACGGGCAGGAAGCGGTCCAGATAACGCATGCCTTCCGGTTTGAGCTCAGTCTTGCCGGAATCGAACAGCGCCGCGCCCGGCAGCACTATCGCGCCGGTCTCCTCGTCCACGTCCACCTGGATATTGTTGCGCTTGAAGGCATCGGACAGGGAGCGGATTATCTGGGTCTTTACGCCAAGCATCTGCTCCAGCTGAGCCTGGGCTTCGCTCAAACGGCTCTCGTACAGCGCGAGCTCGTTTTTGTACTGGGTCAAAAGCGCGTCGTTTTGCTGGCTGGAGGAGAGCAGGGAATTGTACTGCCCGCTCAGGCGGTTAAGCTCCGTCTGCTTCTGGCTTATCTGCGCCTGCAGGGCGTTTATCTGCTGGCTGAGCGTGTCGGAGTTGGCCTGCAGTGCGTCCCTTTCTGCCAGCGCCAGCGCCAAGTCTGCCCGCATGGCGTCTTTTTCGCTGCGCAGGTCTATGATCAGCATCTGGCTTTCCTCAAGCTCGCCCTGTATCGCTTCCAGCTGCTCCTGGGCGTCCTGCAGAATGATAACGGTCTGATCCAGTTCATCCTGGCTGGCTTTCGCGCGCGCTTCCGCTATCAGATACTGCTCCTGGGCCAGCTTGTACTTCTGTTCCTGCTCGTTGAGCGTGAACATCATGGAGAATATCACGAATATGAATATCAGCACCAGCACGCTCATCATATCCGAGAAGGAGAGCCAGAACGAGCCGCTCTGACCGCCCTGGGAGGAACCTCTGAGGCGTTTCATGCGCCGCCTCCGCTTTTGCGATTGGCGGCGTTATCCACCAGCCGGGACGCCTTTTCCACCCGCTTTATTATCTGGGTCATGCAGCCCTCAAAATACGCGATGCTTTCTTCCATATCGGCGTCCAGCTGCTTGCGGGCGTTCTCAAACGCGGTCCTGAGCTCAGCGGCAGAGGCGGCGAGCGCCTGCGCGCTTTCGCCGAGCAGTTCGCGGGAATCTTCCTGGAACGCCTGGGAGGCCTTGGACACATCGTTCGCGGATGCTTTCAGGCGGTTGGTAAGCTCGTTCAGGGCATCTATGGCGTCGGTCTGGGAATTGATCACGGCTACGGAGGCCTTGTTTGCCTCGTTCAGCTTCTCCATCTCCGCGTCGGCGTGCTTTATCAGCAGTTCGTACTTGTCCATAAGCAGGGTCAGGTCGGTCCTGACGTCGTGTATAGCGCGGGCGGAGGCGGAGAAGTCGTTAAGCGCCTCGTTCACCCGCACAAGCGCCGTTTCCTGCTGGCGGCAAGTGGCCTGCATGGTGTCACCCAGCGCCTTCAGCTGCCCTTCGAACATGCCGTTTATCTTGTCAAGATACGCGTTGGCGACTCCCTGCATGAGCTCCTGCTGCCTCTGGGCGGTGGTGTCCGCGAAGGAGGCCAGGGGTTCCACCAGGGCTTTTATGTTTTCACGGCTCATGGCCGCCGCCAGCTGCTTGAGCAGAGCGGTCTGTTCCTGCTGGTAGATGGCTACCTGGGTCATGGGGTCTACCGACAGCACGCCCGCATACTTGGCCATGGCGTTGTAGAACTCGGTAAGGGTGTTCTGGGCGCTGGCGTGGGCGGCGCGGGTGAGTAAGGTAAAACTGATCGAAGCGATCACGCCGAAGATACTCGTCAAAAACGCGTACTTCATGCTGGACAGCAGCGTGTTCATGGAGGAGGTGATGGTGCTGGCGTCCACGGAGTTCATTTCGCTCAGCGCCAGCGAAAGCCCCAGCAGCGTGCCCAAAAAGCCCAGGGACACCTGCACGCCCGGCAGCGCTTCGGTGAGCTTGGCGCGCCCGGGACCGTCTATCACCGTTTCCTCGTTTATGTAATCCTCGACGTTGGCGGGGTTGTGGTATTCCCCGTCCGCGAAGAACAGGTTGTTCAGATACTCGCTCCAGTGGGGCATAAGGCTGCCCCGGCCCAGGAACCTGTCTTCCTGCCAGCTGCGGCGCGCTTTGTCGCCCTGCTTTATCTGATAGATCGCCTTTTTCAGGCGCTTGGTATTGCGGGTCACGGGAAGTATACAGCGGAACACGCCTATAAGAAACAGCGCGATGATGATGCCATACACCACTACGCTTATGCCGCCGCCCATCCAGGAGGTTATTTTCTGCCAGATATTCATCGGTACCCCCGTCATATATTTCAAAACTATTATACCCGCATTATATCACCTGCGGGCTGTTATTGCAAATATATGACGGAAAAATTACATTAAATGTTCCAGTAATAAAACGCAGTTTACCGGCCCGCGGTCATGGGTTCAGTCATGCCGAGCTCGCGGGCGTGGAAAGACAGTACGCGGGGAGAAAGTTCCCGCTCGATCTCGAATTCCGCCTTGTTTATGCGGTTATTGAGGCCTATGGTCTCTTGCTCAAGGGCGCTGAGCTGAGCGGACGCCCTGGCGCTGCCGGAGGCCATGATCATGAGGGAAGTAAAGAAAAAACAGGCACACAGGATGAGCGCCAGCAGCGGCAGCAGTGACAGACTGCTCTTCGCGCGCCTTATCTGAGCGCTTTTTGCCCGACAGCTCACGCCGTTTCCCCTGTACGCGCCGGTCATCTATTTCCCCCCAATCTTACAAACATAAAGATTATAAACCGGGAGGATTACCATTCTGCTAAGGGAGCAAAACAAATCAATAAAAAAACCGAAGTCGGTTTGAAATAAATCTTTACGAATATGAAACAAACGGCCCGGCGCCTGTTTTCTGCGGGCTGAGCCGTGCCGTTATATGTGTTTTTTTACAGTTCTATCCAGTACCGCTGTTCGACTTCGCCGTCAGAGTTCACGAACTCGTTTTCCAGCACTCCGCCGTTGTTTATTATGGATCTCGCGGAACCGATATTGGTTTTTTCGCAGGTCATCAGCACGCGGGTGATGCCAAGTTTGCGGCACTCGTCCAGCGCCAGGCGGATCATCTTTGTGGCGTAGCCTTTTCTTCTTTCGCTGGGTCTGATGCCGTCGCCTATGTGCCCGCCTTCTTTCAGCAGCGCGTCGCTCAGGTAATGGCGGATGTTGACCGCTCCCAGCAGCCTGTCCCTGTCTTCGTCAAGCATGAAAAACACGCTGTCGGGCACCAGACCGTCCGCGGCGGTTTTGCATTCCAGATGCTCAAGGTAATACTCAAAATCGTGCCAGTCGTTTTTAAATATCGCCCAGGGGGAGTGGTTAGTGTGATTTACTTCCTGGTCATGCTTCCACTCGTCCAGCATCTCCGTCAGCTGCGTTTTGTACTGTTCGGACAATTTGATCAGTTTAAGACCCATGTTTGACCTCTCGATGAATGGCCGATCCTATATCCTGTGCGCGGCCTCGGGGCGGGCGGTGTTTTCCGGGCAGTCCGGAATATCGCTTCTCGCCTGGTCCTTGTCCCGCTTGAGCAGGTTCGGGATATTGGGCAGGTTGGGCAGGGAGATGGCGGGCTTGTCCTTTCTGAACTCTGCGTCGCCCATAAAGAACAGCGCCAGTGCGCCCGGACCCACGTGGGAGCCGGTCACGGGCTCGTAATCCACAAGCATGATGTCCCGGGGCGGATGCTTCTTGTTGAGCAGTTTTATAAGGTACTCGACGTCTTCCGGGCAATCCGCGTGGGCGATGCCGACGGTCTGGCTTTCGCCGTCCCTGACCAGTTTGTCGTACCTGTCCGCTATCATGTCTATGGACCTGCGCCGCCCCAGAGCCTTCAGGAAGGAAACGATCCTGCCTTCCGTGTTGCCTTTGAGCAGGGGCTTTATGTTGAGCACCGTGCCCACCCAGGCCGCCGCGTTGGAGAGCCTGCCCGTGTTTTTAAGGTGCATAAGGTCGTCAACGGTAAATACCTGGCACATCTCGGGCACACGGCGCCTAAGTTCCTCGGCGGTCTCTGCCGCGGTCTTTCCGGCGTCGCGGGCGTCCGCTGCCATTAAGGCGAAAAAGCCTTCGCCCAGCGACGCACCCAGGGTATCCACCGTTTCTATGCGCCGGCCGGGATATTCCTCCATCAGTTCGTTTGCCACGCTGACCGCCACGGAAAAGGACCCGCTTATACCCGAAGACATGCCCACATACACCGCATCCTCGCCGGATGAAACGCACTCTTCAAATATGCTGCGGTATTTGTCCGGAGAGATAAGGGAGGTGCTCACTTTGGTGCCGCCGCGTATGGCGTCGTAGAAAGCCTTTGAGTCAAATTTTTCGGTATCAAGGCAGGAGTACTCTTTGCCGTTTATGTAATAATTGAAAGCTGCCACCCCGATGCCTCTTTGTTTAAGCACAGGGGTGGGCAGATTTGCGGAAGTATCCGTTATAACTCTGAAGCTCATTTATAGTATCTCCTCATCTAATGTACGATATTATTATACTTCAAGAGCTATATTATGTCAATACTTATTTGAGCGTGTTTCGGGCCGATGGCGTCTGGTCACACGATCACGAGTTTGATCTTTCCGGTGTCGGTGGTCACCTTGCATTTGCCGCCGCTCGTGGTCTCGGGCACTTTTACGCTGCCTGTGTCGCTTTTGGCGATGAACACCTTCTCGGAAAGCAGAGAGCCGGTCACGTCGCCCGTATCGGTCTTTATCGTAAGCTCCGCCGCGTCGCATTTTTCGAACGTCACGTCGCCCGTGCTGCGCTGTATGTTCATGGTGCCCGAGGCGATCACGTCTTTAAGGGTTATGTCTCCGGTGCTGCCGGAAGAGTTGAAGTTTTGGCAGGTCACGTTGGCAAGCGCGGCTTTGCCGGTGCTGACTTTCACGCTCAGATCGCCCGCGCACCTGACCTGTGTGACGAATACCCTGCCGGTAGACACTGTAAGGCTGAGTTCTCCTGCGCTCATGCTGTTGACGTCTATGTCGCCCGTGCTCGCTTTTATGCTCATCGTTCCCGCGCAGGATGCGCCGCAGAAAACATCGCCGGTGCTCAGGGAGATATCCGCGCTTTCAAAGCTGAATCCGGCGGGCAGGGACACGTCTCCCGTGCTGGTCTTAATGGAGAGCGACGCGTATTCGCCCCGGGGGAGGTACAC
>JAFZLE010000020.1 GCA_017551645.1 Clostridia bacterium
CAACAACGTCGCCATCCGCGCCAAGGGCAACACTTCCCTGTCCTCGGTGGCGACGCTGAATTCCACACGCTACTCGTTCAAGGTGGAGTTTGACCACTACGTGGACGGCATGACCTACCACGGGCTGGACAAGCTGAGCCTGAACAACATGATCCAGGACGCCACCATGATGAAGGACTACCTGGCGTACACCCTCATGAACCGCATGGGCGTGCCGTCCTCCCTGTGCAGCTACGTGCAGGTGACCGTCAACGGCGAGGACTGGGGCCTGTACCTGGCGGTGGAAGGCATAGAGGACGGATTCCTGGAGCGCAACGGCATGACCAGGGGCGAGCTGTACAAGCCTGACAGCCTCTCCTTCGGCGGCGGGCGCGGCAATGGCCGTGATTTCGATATAGAGAAATTCCGCATGGAAGAGGATGAGACCGAAGCGGCAAACGGCGCCGATACCGAAGAGCCTCAGGCCGAGACCGGATCCCAGGCGGGCCAGAGCGGTTTTGGAGGGAACTTCCAGATGCCTTCGGGCATGGGCGGTTTTTCGGGCTTCGGCGGCAAAATGACGCCCCCTGACAGCAACGGCTTCACCATGCCCGGTTCGACTGACGGCAGCTCGTTCCCGTCCGGTGGGTTCTCGATGCCGGGTTCGACCGACGGCAGCGGTGCGTCCCAGTTCGGAGGCTTCTCCATGCCCGGTTCGACCGACGGCAGCAGTGCTTCCCAGTTCGGAGGCTTCTCCATGCCGGGTTCCACAGACGGCAGCTCGTTCCCGTCCGGCGGCATGCCGGATATGAGCGGCTTTTCCATGCCTGACGGAAGCGCCTTCTCAATGCCCGGAAGTTCAGATCAGGACGGGGCGTTCTCCTTCGGCAGCATGGGCGGCTTCGGAGGCTTCAACTTCGGCATGGGCAGCGACGACGTGAAGCTGGTCTATACCGACGACGACCCGGACAGCTATTCCAACATATTCAACAACGCCAAGACGGATGTTTCCAAAAAGGACAAAACGCGCCTTATACAGTCCCTTAAAAAGCTGAACGCCAAGGAAGACCTGGACGACACCGTGGACAAAAGCGAGGTCATAACTTACCTGGCGGTGCACAACTTCCTGTGCAACGACGACAGCTACACCGGCATGATGGTGCACAACTACTACCTTTACGAGGAAAACGGAAAGCTGTCCATACTGCCCTGGGACTACAACCTGGCCTTCGGCGGTTTTTCCGCCGGGTCAAACGCCACAAGCACGGTGAACAGCCCCATCGACTCCCCGGTCTCCAGCGGCACCACCGAATCACGTCCGCTTATCGCCTGGATCTTCAGCGACGGGGAAGCCCTGGAAGCGTATCATTCCGAGTACGACAGGTTCCTGTCCGAGAACATCGAAAACGGCTGGCTGGCGTCCGAGATAAGCCGGGTGAAGGAAATGATAACTCCTTACCTGGAGAAAGACGCTTCGGCTTTCTACGGTATGGACGAGTTCGAGAAGGCGGTGGACACCCTGCTGACCTTCTGCGAAAAACGCGCCCAGAGCATCCGCGGGCAGCTGGAAGGCACCATACCTTCCACTTCAAACGGCCAGAGGAACAGCTCTGCCCTGATCGACGCCAGCGAGATCTCCACCGGCGACATGGGCAGCATGTCCGGCGGCGGCGGGATCGGCGGCATGAAAATGCCCTCGTCCAGGCCGGAGAGCGGCTCTTCCGGGAGGATTTCAGAAGGCGCCTCCGACGGCCGTTCAGGCGGTCTCTCCATGCCCTCGGGCTTCTCCGGCGGGATGAGCGGGAGCTTCGGAGGTTTTTCGGGCGGTTTCCCGGGGCAAAGCGGGCAGACACCGCCGACTGCGCCTGATGGCGCTACTGGGAGCGTGTCCGCGGAAAACGCGGCTCCGTCTTCCGACACCGCCGGCGCGCCCAAGCAGGGCGAAGCAAAGCCGGATGACCCGCCGGAAGGCGACGGCGGAAGAGATGCTGGAACGTGGCGGGCGTCCATGCCGGGCGGCTTTTCCGGGAGCTTCGCTCCGCAGCGGAGCAATACCTCCGACTGGGTCATACTGGCGGCGTGCCTGGGAGTGCTGCTGCTCGCGCTGGGACTGACCAAAGTATTCAGAAACCATAACGACTGACCGGCAGCGGGGCTTCAGGCCCCGCTGTTTCGTCGTAAGGGCTGATGTTGTAATCCTGCGGAGGATATGGTACAATAGGTCCGCATAATACAGCCCGCGGCGCCCGCTAAAACGGCGGGTATCGCCGCGCGCGGCTGAGGAGGAGACGATATGTCGGCTTTTGTCAGGCACGATGACTCGAAAGAGCGGGATCTGGGCGGCGGCGTGCGCCGCAGGGTGCTGGCCCATAATCCCGAAATAATGGCTGTGGAAGTCAGCTTTGAGACGGGCGCCCAGGGAGAAATGCACACCCATCCCCACGTGCAGTGCTCTTACGTGCTCAGCGGCAGGTTCATATACACGCTTGGGGAACAGGATCACGAGATGGCGCCCGGGGACTCCATCACCGTGCCCGGAGGCGCGGCTCACGGCACCCTGTGCCTGGAAAAGGGCGCGCTGCTGGACGTGTTCACCCCCGAGAGGGAAGACTTTCTCAAATAAACGCGAGGTGACGCCATGAAGCTTGTTGAGCTCAAACAGGAATTCCTGATGGAGGAAGCGCGGCCCTTCGACAGCTGCCACGCCTCCACGCTGGTCAGGCTGGATAACGGGGACATACTCTGCGCGTATTTCGCGGGCACCTGGGAGCACGCTCCCGACACAGCCATATGGATGTCCCGCCGCACGAAGGAAGGCTGGCAGCCGCCCCGCAAGCTGGCCGACGTAAAGGACATACCCATGTGGAACCCCGTGCTGTTCGACTTTGGAAACGGCACCATACGCCTGTTTTTCAAGGTAGGCAGGGAGATACCCATCTGGCAGACCTGGTACATGGACAGCTATGACGGGGGAAACACTTTTACCGAGCTTAAAGAGCTGGTGCCGGGGGACGAAAGCGGCGGCCGGGGCCCCGTGAAGAACAAGCCCATACGCCTTAAGGACGGCACCGTGCTGGCGCCCGCGTCGGCGGAGAGCGAGACCTGCTGGGAGGCGTTCACGGACATTTCTTCAGACGGCGGCCGCACCTGGGAAAAGAGCGCTCCCGTGCCCATGCGCCGGGTGGTCCTGTCCGCCACGGGCACCGTGAACACACAGCTCATACACCGTCCCTACGACAGGCACATGATATTCGGCAAGGGCATCATCCAGCCCACCCTGTGGGAAGACGAAAAGGGCGTGCACATGCTGTGCCGCTCCACTTCCTCCCGCATATACCGCAGCGACTCCGCAGACGGGGGCAGAAGCTGGAGCCTGGCGTACGACACCGGCCTGCCCAACAACAACTCCGGCATAGACCTGGCTCAAAAGCCGGACGGCACATTAGTGCTGGCGTACAATCCCCGGGACAACTACCCCGGCTTATACAAGGGCGCGCGCACGCCGCTGAGCATAGCCGTTTCCACGGACGGCGGCGAAAGCTTTGACCGGGTATGCGACCTGGAGACCGAGGCGGGCTCCTTCGCCTACCCCTCCATGATCGCGGATAAGGACGGCACGCTGTACGTCGTATATACCTGGAACCGGGAAAGGATACGCTTCGCGTCCTTCCGTCTGGAGTAGACGGGGAAATAATTTAGCTTTTTCAGTACAATGATTTAGTATATTTAAGCGTACCTTTCAGGCATGCTTAATTGACACGAAACCGCGGCTGTGCTAAAATACAGCCGCGGATCCTTTTTTATTTGTTTCGATCACCGGGCAGCATACGTGCGGGAGGATACAGGCATGACCGTTTCAGGGCCTATCCGGGCTCACAAGGACTCACTGCCTATCCGGGCGATAAAAGCCGTCAGGCGCGACAGATGGCTTTTCCTGATCATGCTCCTGCCCACGGTGTACTACGCCATGTTCTGCTACTATCCCATGTTCGGGATAATGGTCGCGTTCAAGAATTTCTTGCCCAAGGAAGGCATCTGGGGCAGCCCCTGGTACGGCTTAAGGTACATGCGGATGATATTCGCGGACGAGTATTTCTGGCATGTGTTTTTCAATACCATAGCGCTCAATCTGACCAACCTGGTCATCACCTTCCCCGCGCCCATCATATTCGCCCTGCTGCTCAACGAAGTGGGGTCCGTTACGTACAAAAAAACGGTGCAGACCATCACTTACCTGCCCCACTTCCTGTCGGTGGTGGTCATCGTGGGCATGATAAACGACATGTTCAACTCCACCGGCATAGTCAACACCATCATCAAGGGCGCGGGAGGCGAGACCAAGGCTTTTCTTACTTCCGCCGCCTGGTTCCGCCCGCTGTACATAGGCTCCAACATATGGACCAACGTGGGCTGGGACTCCATAATCTACCTGGCGGCGCTTTCGGGCGTGGACATGCAGCTGTACGAGGCCGCGAGGATAGACGGGGCGGGCCGCTGGAAGCAGACCCTGCACGTGACCCTGCCGGGCATACTGCCCACGATAATCATAATGCTCATACTGGCCATGGGGCGCATAATGAACGTGTCCTTCCAGAAGATCTGGCTGATGATGAACGGCGGCAACCAGCAGGTGGCGGACGTGATCGCCACTTACGTGTACCAGAGGGGAATAGTCAAGTCCGACTTCAGCTACGCCACGGGCGTGAACCTGTTCCAGAGCCTGATATCCCTGTTCTTCGTGATAATAACCAACGCCATATCGCGAAGAGCCACGGAAACGAGCCTGTGGTAAGGAGGGTGTGACTGTGACGGGAAAAGCCAAAACCGTTAAGCGTCCTGCCCCCATACGGGAGGGCGGCGCCTCCAGGAGCGTGTTCGTGGCGTTCAACTACTGCCTGCTGTTCCTGATGATGCTCATAACGCTGTACCCGCTGTACCTTACGGTCATCGTGTCCGTGAGCAACGGCATGAACGTGATGCGGGGCGAAGTCAGCGTGCTGCCCGTGAACGTCACGCTGGAGACGTACAAAAACATATTCAAGGGCGACATACTCATCTACATGCGCAATTCCGTGCTCTATACGGTGCTGGGCACCTTCGTGAACATAGTCATGAGCTGCCTGTGCGCGTACCCCCTTACCCGCAAAAGCTTCTGCGCCCGCAGGTTCTACACCGCCATGGTCACCGTCACGCTGTTCTTCGGCGGCGGCATGGTGCCCATGTACCTGGCGGTCAGGACGTTCGGGCTCATGGACAGCATCTGGTCGCTGATACTGCCCGGGGCGATCTCCACCTACAACATGATAATCATACGCACCGCCTTCGCTTCCCTGCCGGATTCCCTGATAGAGTCCGCCCAGCTGGACGGCGCCAACGACCTGAGGATACTTTTCAGGATAGTGATACCCCTGAGCAAGGCTACCCTGTCCACCATGGTGCTGTTCTACGCCGTGAGCCACTGGAACTCCTACTTTGACGCCATGATGTACATCCGCACCAAGACCAAGTACCCCCTGCAGATACACTTAAGGAACCTGCTGGTGGCAGGCATAGCCAGCGAGGAACTGCAGGCGGCGGGCACCGGCCAGGCTTTCGCGGTGACCGAGCGCACCATGCGCGCCGCCACCATAATCGTGTCCACACTGCCCATACTTATAGTGTATCCCTTCGTGCAGAGGTATTTCGTTACCGGGGTCATGATCGGCTCCGTGAAAGGCTGATTTCACGCGTTTAGACGCTTGAAAATACATAAGGAGGAAACCCGTATGAAAAAAGCTTTGGCTTTGCTGCTGGCGCTGGTGATGCTGCTGACCGCCGCGGCTTTTGCCGAGAACCCGTCCACCTGGCTGACCGACGAGCTTACGGAGATCACCGTCATGCGCGGCGAGAACGCCCTTCAGCCCCTTAAGGCCGACACCATCAAGCTGCAGACCATAGAGGCGCTGCTCAACGTCAAGCTGGTGGTGGAAGCGCCGCCTTCTTCCAACTACAACGATATCAAGACTTCCCGCATCAACTCCAACGACATGCCCGACATCATGCTGGTGTCCACCTCCGACGTAAGGAATTTCGCGCGCAAGGGCATGTTCGTGAACCTTTCAGAGTACAGGGACGAGCTGCCTAACCTCTTCGCGCTGCTGGATGCCAATCCCAGCCTGAGCATGCTGACCGTGGACGGCGACTTCTACTCCGCGCCCACCCTCCAGCGCCTGAACAGGTTCGTGCGCCGCAGCGGCAACCTGTTCAACTTCCGCACCGACCTGCTGGAGAAGTACGGCCTGGAAGCCCCCGCGACTTTTGATGACCTGTACGAAGCGATGCTCACCATCAAAGCCGGCGAACCCGATATGGTAGGCCTGACCTGCCGCTCCGGTACCCGCAAGTTCATGGACAGGGTATCCTACCCCCTGGGCTCCGGCTCCTCCATGTACTATGACGCCGACAAGGGCGAACAGTGGTACTACGGCCCCGCCCACGAGGAATTCAAGGGCGTGCTCGAGTACCTGAACAAGCTGTACGAAGCCGACCTGCTGGACCATGACTACGCCACCAACAGCAAGGACCAGTGGGCGCAGAAGCTCTCCAACGGCACCGCCATGGGCACCATCGACAACGACGGCGTGGTGCGCAACTACGTGGCGCCCCTCAAGGAGATCGATCCTTCCTACAACCTGGAAGTGCTGCCCGTGCCCGCAAACAGCCTGGGCGAGAAGCGCATTGAGCTGGCCAGCGCGGACTGGACCGACCAGCACTGGGTGATCGCCACCTCCAGCGACAAGATCGACCTGTGCCTCAAGTTCCTTGACTGGTGCTATTCCGAGGAAGGCGCCATAGTGAACGGCTACGGCAAAGAGGGCGTGACCTTCGATTTCGACGAGAACGGCGACGCCATCGTGAAGCCCGAGCTGCTGGAAGAGTATTCCGCCAACCCCGCCAACGCCGCGTACGACATCCAGATCGCCCTGGGCGTAGGCCTGAACGACGTGTCTCCCTATGTGGACACCGGCGTGCAGATGCAGATGGAGATCTACCTTAAGGGCGACGCGCAGGCCCAGGCGGAGTACCTTGACATGGTGAGCAAGATCGGCCCCATGGAAGGCAACCGCGAGCCCGTGCTGGCTCCCCCGCTGAACGAGGAGCAGACCGAAAGGTACGCCGAACTGCTGCTTAAGGTGGAGAACCTGGTGTGGCAGGAAGTGGACAAGTACATCACCGGCGAAGAACCCATCGACAACTGGGACAGCGTGATCGAGTCCATCAAGGACGAAGCCGCCGAAATGGAAGAGATCTACAACACTGCCTGGGCCACGGCGCTGGGTAAGTAATATTCTGACCGAAGGGCAGCTTCACTTAAAAAGGAGCTGCCCTCCTTTTATACCGCGTGGAGATGAGAAGATGAAAACACAAGGCCATCTGCTGCCGTTTCTGTGGCTGCACGGGGAAGACGACGAGACCCTTATTAAAGGCATAGAGCAGGTAAAGGCGTCCGGCTGCGGCATGTTCTGCGCCGAGTCCCGCACCCACCCGGACTTTCTGGGGGAGGGCTGGTGGCATGAGATGAGGGTGCTGCTGGATACGTCAAAGCGCCTGGGCATGCGGTTCTACCTGCTGGACGACACCCACTTCCCGTCGGGTTTCGCCAACGGCGCGGGGGCGGACACGCCCTTCCAGCGCCTGCTGATGACTGAAAAACATACAGACATGGCGGGCCCGTTAAAGGGCGGCAGGCTGGTGATATGGCCGGACGGCTTCAAGCAGGTGCCCGTGGCGGTGGTTGCGGGGCGCAAGCTGGAAAAAAACGACCGGGTGGAGAGCTTCGTGGACCTGGGCGGCTACGCGGTGGACGAACTCGTTGACCTGACCGACAAGGTCGAGGACGGCCTGCTCTCCTGGGACGTGCCGGAGGGCGTATGGCGGGTATTCATACTATCCGCGGAGTACGTGAGCGAAAGGAACCCGCCCCAGAAGTTCCTGAATCCACTGCTGCCCGAGAGCGGGCAGATGATGCTGTCCACGGTGTACGAGCCGCATTATAAGTTCTTCGGAGACGAGTGCGGCAAAGCTTTCCTTGGCTTCTTTTCCGATGAGCCCGCTTTAAGGGCGGGGCGCGGTTCCCACGCGGTGCTGGGGGAATACCCGAACCTGCCCGTGCCTTGGCGCACGGACATGCCGGACCTCCTCTCGGAAAAACTGGGCGAAAACGCCCGCCGGCTGCTGCCCGGGCTGTGGTACGACATAGGGGAAAAGACGCCCTTCATCCGCTACGCCTTTATGGATGAGGTGAGCCGGCTGTACGGGCAAAACTATTCCGTGCCCATAGGAAAGTGGTGCGTGGAGCACGGGCTAGAGTATATAGGCCACGTGATAGAGCAGAACAACGCCCACTCCCGCCTGGGGCAGGGCGCGGGGCACTTTTTCCGCGCCATAAGCGGGCAGACCATGGCGGGCATGGACTACGTGCTGCACGAGCTGCGGCCTGAGTTTTACGGCGGCTACCACGCCTGGCACTCCCAGAGTTTTGAGGCGGAGGACGACTTTTTCCGCTTCATGCTGCCCCAGATGACCGCTTCAGCCGCCGCGCTGGACCCCAAAAAGGCGGGCAGGGCGCTGTGCGAGTGTTTCGGCGCTTACGGCTGGCAGGAGGATATGGGCGAGATGCGCTACATCGCCAACCTGCTTCTGTCCCGGGGCATAAACTACTTTACGCCCCACGCCTTCAGCCTCAAGCCCGCCCCCGACCCGGATTCGCCCCCGCATTTCGCCGTATATCCGCCCTACGACCCCTATATCAGGAACCTGTTTGCCGCCATGGAGCGCGTATCGGGGCTCATAGACGGGGGCAGGCATCTGGCGTCCATAGGCGTATTGTATTACGCCGAGGCGGAATGGGCGTGCGGCAGCGGGGTGATGAAGACGCAGAAGATAGTGCGGGAGCTCAACGAAAGGCAGCTCGCCTGCGAAGTGGTGCCCATCGAGCTGCTCGCTCCGGGGCGCTATAAGGCGCTGCTTATCCCCGCGGCGGAGCGCTGGCCCAAGGCGCTGTTCGACAAACTGGACGCGCTTGAGCAAAGCGGCTGTAAGATCGCGTTCATAGACCGGACGCCCACGGGATACGCCGACTGTGAAGGCGCTCCCGAAGTGAAATACGAACGCGTAGACCTTAAATCCGCCGCCGGCTGGTGCCTTGAAAAGGTGCGCCCCTCCGTGGCGACCGTGGGGCGCGCCCCCATGGTGCACGTGTACCCTTACGATTCCCCAACCGGCAGGCTGTACCTGATATTCAACGAGGACAGCCGGAATGAGACATATTTCGAGGCGGTGTTCGAAGGGCTTGACCGGCCCGCGCTGTACGACCCGGAGAGGGATGAACGGTATCTGCCCCGGGGCGAAAAGGCGGAAAACGGGTACAGGCTCTCCGTAACGCTGGAGCCGGGGCAGCTATTGGCGCTTTCTGACCCGCTACCCGGTCAGGAAATACTCGGGCCAAAGCCGGAATACTGCCATGGGGCGGCGCTGTCGCCCACTTGGCGGGTGAGCTTCCCGGACGACCCGGATATGGAAAGCTTCGAGACCGACGCGCCGGAAGATATCTTCAAAAAATACCCCCGCTTCGCGGGCACGGCGCGCTACGAAGCGGAGGTCTGCCTGGACAAACCGGCAAGTGGGTTTGAAATAACGGGGCTTTACGGCGCCGCGACCCTGTACGCGGACGGCGAAAAAACAGGCGACAGGGTGTCGCCGCCCAACCGCTTCGTTAAAGACGTTCCCGCGGGGAAGCACATTCTGCGCCTGGATACGGTCTGCTGCCCCGCCTACCGCTGGCGGGACCCCCTGTCCGCCCACGGCTGGCTGCCGCCCGTGGGGCTTACGGGAAAGGTGTATCCGCTGGAATGCGGCGAATGATAAGCGCATAGGGAAGCTCTGAATCGTGAGAAATCCCCCGGTTGTTATGGCCGGGGGATTTGTATTGCTTCCGGGCAGCGCGGCGTATCTGGTCCTGTCAGCCGGCTTTGTACCGATAACCGTCCGGGATACGGATATACGCCCGGATGTGTTCATCGAGGGCACGCTCGACGACGCCGGATACGTTGCCCACGTTCCCTTCCGCGGCAAGCAGCGTGTTTTCACGTTTCTCCAGCACTATCCCGATATGGTCGTGCTCCCTGTTCTCGAAGACCCTGTCATAAAGCACGAGGTCGCCCTCTTGGGGCACGAAGCCGTCCCCGCCCTTATGATACCCGATCAGGGGATCGCCCAGGGCGAATTCTTCCCAGGCGATGCAGCCTGCCAGATTGCAGGTCACGCATTCATCCGGCCTGATGGGGATATCGAATCCCGCCTCACGGCAGCAATAGTACACGAACGCCGCGCACCACAGCCCGTCAGCCTCTTCGACCGTCCATTTGGGGAACGGCTTTACCAGCGGGGCGAGGTTGGACTCGAGCCCATTTCCTTTCCCGTGAAACGGCGTCAGGGCCATATCCATCGCGACTTTGGCCAGATACTCACGTGTAGCTGTTTTCATGGTCTCCTCACGAAACGGAGAAACCCGTTTTTTTTTACATTGCCGGCTGCGCTCCGCCCAAGACGAACTCGGAAGAAGGCGCGCCGGCTTTAAAGCGGCTCAGGTACGCGGCTTTTCCCATGCTGCGGGTCTCGGCCAGACCTGAGGGGCCGAAGGCGTCCAGATGCTTAAGGTGCGCTTCAAGCTGCGCTTTCCCGAACAGCGTTGGGGCGTGGCTCGTCAGGTACGCGTCGAAGGGCAGTTCCAGCGCGTTTTCAAGCGTGCGCCTCAGGGTATCAAGGGTACGGGCGTCCGCGTCCGGCAGCAGCAAACGGGGGTTAAGGGCGTCGCCCGCGATCAGCAGGCGGCGCTTTTCCAGCAGGATGCCGCGGGAGCCCGCCGTATGCCCCGCCAGAGGTACGATGCGCGCCGTGTCGTCCCCCAGGCCGAATACCGTGCCGGAAACAAGGTCGCTAAGCCTGCCCGCGTCCGGCCCCGCCAGAGGCCAGTCCTCCCGGGCCAGAAAGGCGCCGTCAAAAAACTGGTTGCCGCCCACGTGGTCCGGGTGGCCGTGAGTGTTCAAAACAATGTATGGCGAAGCCGTGTTCGCCTCCGCGTACGGCTTTAGGCTGTGCTTTCCGAGGCCGGTGTCGATGAGCAGCGAAAGCGCCGCGCCCTGCACCAGCGTGCAGTAGACGCGGTAGCTCTCCTCGATGTGGATCACGCCGGGACAGATCTCTGTCGTGTTCATAACGATAGGGAGGGGCTGTGAGACAGCCCCTCGCTTTCATGGTCAGGCAAACTCGTACTTAAGCACGGGATTGCGCGCCGCGCCCACTTCGTCGGGCCTGCCGATAGGGCAGGTGTGGGGCGCTTCGTGCAGCTTTTCGGGGTCGGTCTTCGCTTCTTCCAGTATGTCCAGGAACACCTGTACCGCCCGGTCCAGCGTCTCGCGGCTCTCGGTCTCGGTGGGCTCTATCATGAGCGCTTCGTGCACGATAAGCGGGAAATACATGGTCGGGGGATGCATGCCGAAGTCCAGCAGGCGTTTGGCCGCGTCCATGGCGCTGACGCCGGTCTCCTGCTTTAGCTTTTCCAGCGTGAGCACGAACTCGTGCATGCAGGCGGCGTCGTATGCCACGTCGTAATGCCCCTTAAGTTTATGCATCATGTAGTTGGCGTTCAGCACCGCGGTTTCGGACGCTTCGGGGATGCCTTCCTTTCCCAGCACGGTGATGTAGGTGAGCGCGCGCACCGCCACCAGGAAGTTGCCGTAGAATGAGCGCACCTTGCCCAGCGTGTGCTCGGGACAGGCAAAGCGCAGCGCGCCGCCTTCGTCCCTTACGACCCGGGGCTCGGGCAGGAACTCATCCAGGAACTTTTTGCAGCCCACGGGACCGCTGCCCGGGCCGCCGCCCCCGTGGGGTGTGGAGAACGTCTTGTGCAGGTTCAGGTGCACGCAGTCGAAGCCCATGTCTCCCGGGCGCACGTGGCCCATGACGGCGTTCAGGTTCGCGCCGTCGTAATAATTGAGGCCTCCCGCCTCGTGCACTATGCGGGTGATCTCCAGTATGTTGGGATCGAACAGCCCCAGGGTGTTGGGGTTGGTGAGCATGAGCCCCGCCGTGTCGCTGCCCGCTGCGGCTTTGAGCGCTTCCAGGTCCACGCCGCCCTGGGCGTTCGAGGGCACGGATACCACTGTAAAGCCCGCCATGGCGGCGGAAGCGGGGTTGGTGCCGTGGGCGGAGTCGGGCACGATTATTTTGGTGCGGGCAGTGTCGTTCCGGGACAGGTGGTACGCGCGTATCAGCATCAGCCCCGTGTACTCCCCGTGGGCGCCCGCCGCGGGCTGGAAAGTCATGGCGTCCATGCCCGTGATCTCATTGAGCAGCTGCTCGGTTCTGTACATCACTTCCAGGCAGCCCTGGGCGCTGTTTTCATCCTGCAGGGGATGGATGCCTGTAAAGCCGTTTAACGCGGCCATGTCCTCGTTTATGTGGGGGTTGTACTTCATGGTGCAGGAGCCCAGGGGATAAAAGCCGTCGTTCACGCCGTGGGTCTGTTTGGCCAGTTCGGTATAGTGCCTTTCCAGGTCCACTTCGCTTATCTCAGGCAGCCGGGGAGGGGCCTGCCTTAAAAGCTCACCGCCGAATTCGCAGGCGGGCACGTCGCTTAAGGGAAGCAGGTCCTGCCCGCGGCCCGTACGGCTCAGTTCAAACAGCAGTTTCATTCGCCCGCCGCCTCCTTCACGATCTCGACAAGCCTGTCGATCTTATCTTTGGTGTTTTTCTCGGTGCAGCACCACAGCAGCCCGCCTTCCACCGGCAGGGGGCCCAGTATGCCCTCTTTGTCCAGATGTGCCTGCAAAAGCGCGGGATCGACGGGGCAGGCGGTGAGGAACTCGTTAAAGAACGGCTTATCGCTTTTAAGCTCAAAGCCTTTGAGCCCGTTCAGCCTTTCGGCCAGGTAATGGGCGTGGTCGGCGGAATTCCTGGCGGCGCGCCTGAGCCCTTCGGGACCCATGGCGGCCAGGTACACCGACGCGGTCATGGCGCACAGCGCCTCGTTGGAGCAGATGTTGGAGGACGCCTTTTCCCGGCGGATGTGCTGTTCCCGTGCCTGCAGGGTCAGCACGTAGCAGCGGGCGCCGTTTTTGTCGGAGGTCTCGCCCACTATCCTGCCCGGGAGCTTGCGCATGAGCTCTTTTTTGCAGGCCATGTAGCCCAGGTACGGCCCGCCGAAACTCAGGGGCATGCCCAGGGGCTGGCCTTCGCCCACCGCGATGTCGGCGCCGCACTCACCGGGAGTTTTGAGCAGGCCCAGTGAGATGGGGTTGGCCGCCATTATGAACCTGGCCTGAGATAAGTGGGCGGCTTCCGCCAGCGCCGTAGTGTCTTCTATCACGCCGTAAAAGTTGGGGCTCTGCACGTACACGCAGGCGGTCTCGGGAGTGAGCGCCGCTTTCAGCGTGTCCGCGTCCAGCGCGTGATCCTTTGTTTTGAGCACGGTCACGGGCACGCTGCGGCTGCCGCAGTAGGTCTTTACGACTTCGATCACCTGCGGGTCCACCGTGTCGGGCAGTATCACGCCCGTCTTTTTGCGCTCCTGGCACATCAGCGCCGCTTCCGCCGCCGCCACCGCGCCGTCGTACACGGAGGCGTTGCTCACGTCCATGCCGGTGAGCTCGCAGATCTGGGTCTGGTACTCGAATATGGACTGGAGCACGCCCTGGCTGATCTCCGCCTGGTAGGGGGTGTAGGCAGTCAGGAACTCCTCTTTTGAGGTGACGCTTTTTACTATGGCGGGTATGTAGTGGTCGTACGCGCCCGCGCCGCGGAATATGGTCCGGTAGCGGGTGTTTTTGTCCGCCAGGGCGCTTATTTGAGCCGCGGCTTCCATCTCGCTCACGCCTTCGGGGATGCTGAGGCTTTTAAGGCGTACGCTTTCGGGCACGTCCCTGTACAGCTCTTCAAAGCTGTCAAGGCCGATCTCCCTGAGCATTTCCCGCCGCTCTGAATGAGTTGACGGCAGATATGAGCCCATCACGCTTCCTCCTCGGCGCACACTTTTTCATACGCCGCGGCGTCCAGCAGCTCCTCGCTCTCGCCCGCGGCTTCCACCTTTATGAGCCACGCGCCGTAGGGGTCCTCGTTCAGCTTTTCGGGGCTGTCCGGCAGCTCCTCGTTGACTTCGACGACCTTGCCGCTCACGGGGCTGAACACGTCGGACACCGCCTTTACGGACTCCACGTCCGCGAAGGACGCGCCCGCTTTGACCTCGTCGCCGACTTCGGGCAGGCCGATGAACACTATGTCGCCCAGCGCGTCCACCGCGAATTGGGTGAGGCCTATCACGCTCAGGCCGCCTTCGGTCTTTAGCCACTCGTGGGATTTTGTGTATCTGAGCTCGGTGGGAATGTTTGCCATGACTGTATCCTCCCTGATGTATTATTTGTCCTGTCTTTTGTAGAACGGCAGCGGCGCGACCTCGGCCTCCACCCGGCGGCCCCGCACGTCCGCCTCCACTTTCGTACCGACTTCGGCGAATTCGGCGTCTATCAGCGCCATGGCGGCGGCCCTGCCCAGATACGGGCAGTGGGTGCCGGAGGTGGACCGGCCTATCAGCCTGTCCCCGATATAAACGTCCTGGTGCTCGCGGATGATGCCGCGCCCGGTCACGTTAAGGCCCACGCGCGCCCGTTTGGGCTCGCCTTTTGCGATGAGCGCGTCCCGGCCGATGAATTCCGCTTTGCCCAGTTTCACGCCGAAATCCAGGCCCGCTTCCAGGGGCGTGATGTCCTCGTCCATCTCGTGGCCGTACAGGGGCATTGCGGCCTCCAGCCTCAGGGTGTCCCGCGCGCCCAGCCCGCAGGGGATGAGCCCGAACTCCGTGCCCGCTTCCCGGAGCGTTTTCCAGAGCTTTTCGGCGTTTTCGCTTGCGGTGTAGATCTCAAAGCCGTCCTCGCCCGTGTAGCCCGTGCGGGAGATCATGACTTTCATGCCGTTAAGGTCGACGTCTTTTACCGCCGTGTAGTATCCCTTGGGCAGCGCGCCCGCGGGCAGCAGTTTTTCCATTATCGCCCGGGACGCGGGCCCCTGCAGCGCCACCTGGGCCACGGAGTCGGAAATGTCTTTCACTTCCGTGCCTTCCAGGGCGTTTGCCGCCATGTGTGGGAAGTCCTTGTGCCGGTTCGAGGCATTGACCACGACCAGGTAGTCCTCGTCGCCAAATTTGTACACCAGCACGTCGTCCACGCAGCCGCCGTTTTCGTTGCACATCACGCTGTAGCGCACCCGTCCGGGCTTCATGTTCGTGAAATCGTTGGTGAGCAGGTGATTTAATGTGGCGAGCGCCGTCCTGCCCTTAAACGTTATCTCGCCCATGTG
>JAFZLE010000206.1 GCA_017551645.1 Clostridia bacterium
AGTTAAGGCTGGCGTGAACGCCAAAGACCTGGACCAGCTTGCCAGGGATTATCTTGAAAAACTTTACCCTGGCGCCTTCGGCCATTCTCTGGGCCACGGCGTGGGCCTGTATATACACGAGTCTCCCAGCGTCAGCTTCAGGTCGGACGCGGTACTTGAGCCCGGTCATGTGATAACCATCGAACCCGGCGTTTATATAAAGGGGCTCGGCGGCTGCCGCATAGAGGATACGGTAATAGTCACAAAAGACGGATTTGAGGATCCATTCACGGTTTCAAAGCAGCTGATTGTTGTTTGAACATATACTTTACCCCATATTGTAAGGAGGAACTCCAATGGTAACAGCAGGCGACTTCAAAAAAGGCATTACGGTCGAATGGGACGGCGGCATCTGGACGATAGTAGATTTCCAGCATGTCAAACCCGGCAAGGGCGCCGCTTTCGTGCGTACAAAGATCAAGAACATCATTACCGGCGCGGTGCTTGAGCGCACTTTCAACCCCACCGATAAAATGCCCAAGGCCATCATCGAGACCAAGGAAATGGAGTACCTGTACGACGACGGAGATCTGTACTACTTCATGGACGGGGAGACCTACGAGCAGATCGGTCTGACCAAGGATCAGGTGGAAGACGCCATAGTGTTCATGAAACCCAACACCAACGCCACCGTGCGCTTCTACAAAGGCGCGGCGTTCTCTGTTGAAGCTCCCACTTTCGTGGAGCTGGAAGTGACCGCTACCGAACCCGGCTTTAAGGGCGATACCGCTTCCAACACTACCAAACCCGCCACCGTGGAGACCGGCTATACTCTTCAGGTGCCTCTGTTTATCGAGATAGGCGACGTTATAAAGATCGATACCCGCGTCGGTGAGTATTTAAGCAGAGTTTAAAACATTTGCTCAACAGGGCGGAGGCGCTGCGCGTTTCCGCCCTGCTTCATTTAATTAAAGGAGCCGAACATGGAAGAACTGGACAGACTTTTTGGCGTCGCGCAGGGCATGAGCGAGTCGGCAAACGACGGAGATTCTCTGAAACAGGCGCTGAAAGCCGCGTTAAACGCGCTGGGCGCCGTGTGCGGCGAGCTCAAGCAGCTTAGGAAAGACTATGACGAACTGAACGAATACGTCACCCGCATCGACGAGGATCTGTCGGAGCTGGAGCTCATGCACGACGAAGAAGAGGAATACGACAAACTCTATGGCGATGAAAACGCCGGTGACGAAGACGACGAAAGCGAAAGCCCTGATGATGAAGACATAGAGGAACTGCTGGGTAAACTGTTTCAGAAAAGCGACGAGCAATCCGAACAGGATGAGGGAAGGAACAATCCTTCCGGCCTGTATATGTGGAAAAACGACGACGAGGACGAATAAGTAGTTTTTCCGGCAAATAGAGAATACAAGGAACCGCCCCTCCGGCAAGTCAGAGGGGCGGTTTTATACCGAATGATCTATCAGGTGTCGTCTTCTTCCAGTACGCCGGACTTATACTGGCTGTTGAGCAGATCCGCGTAGAAACCCTGCTTAGCCAGCAGTTCCGCGTGCGTGCCGCGCTCAATGATCTCGCCGTGGTCCAGCACAAGTATCTGATCCGCGTTCCTTATAGTTGAGAGCCTGTGGGCGATAACGAAACTTGTGCGGCCTTTCATGAGTTTGAGCATGGCCTGCTGTATGCGCATCTCGGTCCTTGTATCCACTGAGGAAGTCGCTTCGTCAAGTATCAGCACCGCGGGATCCGCGAGCACGGCCCTGGCGATGGACAGCAGCTGGCGCTGGCCCTGGGAAATGTTGGAGCCGCTCTCGGTAAGCTCCGTGTCCAGACCGTTGGGAAGCCTCTCAATGAATTCCTCGCAGTCGGCGGCACGTATGGCGGAAAGGATCTCTTCTTCTGTGGCGTTCAGGTTGCCGTAAACGATGTTGTCCCTGACAGTGCCGGCGAAAAGATATACGTCCTGCAAAACCATGCCCATGTGGGTGCGCAGGCTTTCATGCTGGATGTTCTTTATGTCGACGTCATCGAGCAGCAGCTCGCCTTCGTCTATGTCGTAAAAGCGCATGAGCAGATTTACAACGGTGGTCTTGCCCGCACCGGTAGGGCCTACCAGGGCGATCGTCTGACCGGGCTGGGCGGTGAAAGTCAGGTGCTTAAGTATAGGCACTTCGGGATTGTAGCCAAATGTCACGTCCCTGAACTCCACTTTGCCTCTGGGGGCAGTGAAGCTGTCCGCGTTTTCCACGTCAGCGGGCTCCGGAGGCTGATCCATCACTTCAAACACGCGCTCTGCGCCGGCAAGGGCGGACTGGATAGTGGTGATCTGGTTTGCGATCTGGTTGAAAGGATTGGAAAACTGCCTTTGGTACTGCAGGAAGCTTTGTATACGGCCGATGGAGGCTACATGCCCGGTAACAACCAGGTAACCGCCTATGCCGCTCATGAGCGCGAAAGCTATGTTGTGCACCACGTTCATCATGGGTCCCATGATGCTGGAATAGATATTAGCTTTTACGCCGGCTTCAACAAGTTCCTCGTTCGCCTCATCGAAATCCGCTTCAACGTCCTTTTCACGGCAGAACACTTTTACTACCCTGGATCCGCTCACAGTCTCCTCGACTATGCCGTTCAATTCACCGAGGCATTCCTGCTGGCGCTTGAAGTATTTGCCGGTTCGTTTGGTTATGGTGCGCATAATGAGAACCGACATGGGTATGGTTATAAAGCTGACCAGCGTGAGCACGGGGGAAAGCTTGATCATCATGTAAAGGCACATGATGAGCGTTATGACGGATGAGATGATCTGCGTTATAGTGTTGGACAGCATATTGCTCACGTTGTCCACGTCGTTGGTCAGACGGCTCATGAGCTCCCCGTGAGGTGCCGAGTCGAAGTATTTCAGGGAGAGCGCCTGGAGCTTGCTGAACAGGTCCGTTCTGATGGTCCTGACGGTATGCTGGGACACACGTACCAACAGCAGCTGCTGCGCGAGGGAGCACAGGCTGCTTATCAGCAGTAGCCCGCCGAAGTACGCCAGCTGGATACCCAGCTGCTGCGGGTATGTGAGGGACTGCGCTTCATAAACCGCGTCGGAAGCACCCGGTTCCGTCATGGACAATACCAGTGCTGACATGACGGTGAATATACCGCTGCGGACGGCGATATTAAGCAGCTGGCCCTTGAGCCTGCGCCCGCGGGCGCGCTCCAGCATGGCGTTTGAGATAATGCCGAACCCGAATGTCGCGGCGATCGTCTGGCCGGGATTCGTGTTGAAGCCCTGCTTAAGTATGTCGATTATGTTGCCCGAGATTGTGGGCGTGATGAGGGACGTAGCTGTGGACGCCAAAAGCGCTGCGAGGGCGAAAATGAGCTCCCACTTGACACCCAGCAGGTATTTGAGCAGCCGGGAGATAGTTGCCTTGGCGTTTTTGATCTTGGGCTTTTCCTTGCCCATGAAGGCGCCTCTAGGGCCTCTGCCGGGGAAACCTCCCTGAGCGGGCGCGAAGCGGCGCTTTTTCTGGCCGATTTCGGGGTTCTTGACAGGTTCAGACATCAGTTGGCCGCCTCCTCTCCCAATTGGCTTACTACGATCTCGCGGTAAACGGAGCATCTGCGCTTGAGTTCCTCGTGCTTGCCGCTGTCGATTATCTCACCGTTGTCTATAAGCAGGATCTTGTCGGCGTCCATCACCGAGGAAATACGCTGGGCGATTATGAAGACCGTCATGTCACCGAACGCATCCCTGAGTCCGCTTTGGATCTTTGCCTCTGTGGAAAGGTCGACCGCAGAAGTGGAGTCGTCAAGTATCAGTATCCTGGGGTGCTTTACCAGCGCCCTGGCGATGCACAGACGCTGCTTCTGTCCGCCGGAGAGGTTGACGCCCCTTTGCCCAAGCACGGTCTCGTAACCGTCGGCGAACTTGGACACGAACGCGTCTGCCTGGGCGATAGCAGCGGCCTGTTTGATGGATTCTTCGGAAGCGTTATTGTCGCCCCAGTGCAGGTTCTCGTCTATCGTGCCGGTGAACAGCACGCTTTCCTGCAGCGCTACGCCGATTGCACCCCTGAGAGTGGCAAGCTCATAGTCCTTGACGTTTATGTCGTCCACCATGATCTCGCCTTCGCTCACATCATACAGGCGGGGTATAAGGTTGACGAGTGTGGACTTGCCCGAGCCGGTCGCTCCGAGTATGGCGACGGTCTCGCCGGGCTTTGCGGAAAAGCTTATATGCTTAAGCACAGGATCGCCGCTGGCGCCGGGATAACGGAACGAAACGTCTTTGAATTCGACTTCGCCGCGGGTGACTTTCGCATCTTTATTGGGGCCGTCGCTTATGTCGCTTTTGGTATCCAGCACTTCATTTACGCGTTTAAGGGATACGCCTGCGCGTGACAGGAACATGAGCATAAAGCTTGACATAGTGAGCGAGGAGAGGATCTGTATAACGTAGTTGGAGAACGCCATCACCTGACCGGGCTCAAGCATGCCCGAGAACACCAGCCTGCCGCCGAAGAAATACATGAGCAGCATGGTGATGTTCATTATAAGGCTGATAAGAGGAAAGGACAGGGAAAGCATGCGCATGGCGCGCATGGACGAATTGCACAGGTCGTCATTCGCCGCCTTGAATTTCTGCTTTTCGTAAGCACTGCGGGCAAAAGCCTTGATAACGCGTATGCCTGCAAGATTCTCCTGCATGACGGTGTTGACCCGGTCCATTTTCTGCTGCATGCTCATGAACAAAGGCGCGCCTTTTTTGAGCAGCACGGCGATGAACATGCCCAGCAGGGGGATCGCCGCAAGTACCACGAGCGACAGCCGAGGGCTTATCACGCAGACCATCACCACGCCGCCGAAGAACAGGAAGGGGGCACGTATAAGCATACGTATGCAGGTGACGAAGGCGTTCTGAATCTGGGTGATGTCGTTGGTCGTCCTGGTCACCAGCGAGCCTGTCTTGAACTGGTCGATATTGGCGAAGGAGAACGATTGTATCTTGCGGTAAACGTCGCTTCTAAGATCCTTGGCAAAGCCGTAGCCCGCCTTGGTGGAAAAAATCATGTTTCCCACGCCGCCCACTACACCCAGCAGCGCTACGGTGCACATGAGCACGCACATCCTGACGATATACGGCGTGTTGCCGGTAGCCACGCCGATGTCAATGATCTTGCTCATGAGCATAGGCTGGAGCAGATCCATAAACACTTCCAAAAGCATGAAGGCGGGGCTTATAAGGGTCCAGAACAGATAAGGACGTATGTATTTGAGCAGTTTCTTCAAATCAACAGCGCCTCCGTATTTATTCTGTTTAATTATCCGATATCATTGGCTGATTTGCCATACCGATAGTGTAAGTATTTGATTAATTCTAATATAAAAACAGGAGGCTTTACGCCTCCTGATCAGATACTATGTTGTTTATCCAGATGCCTTTTTTTAGAAGTATGTATCCCACAGTCACTTTGACTACTTCCATCAGGTGGACCAACTCGAAGATGGTAACTATGTAAAGATCCGTATACTTGACAAGTATCAGACTGAGCGGCACCGGAAGCACCCAGGTGTAAACGCTGTCAAACAGGAAGGTGATGA
>JAFZLE010000207.1 GCA_017551645.1 Clostridia bacterium
AGGCGGTTATGTCGAACAGTTCGGGGAGATTGTATACCAGTATGTCGCTCGTCCGGGTCAGGGGATTGCCGTCATAGAGCTTACTGGCGCTCTGGGCGATTATAAGCACCCTGCCGGTGTATTCCCAGTCGCCGTCCGCAGGGAAGTCATAGTCCTCGAACAGCTGGGGGCAGGCGTTGACTACTCGGCTGACGGTGTCGTTGTCGGTGAATTGGTCTTTTATGAACGGAGTAACGTTCTCCCTTGTCATTTCGGCGATATCGGCCTGCTCGCCTATGACCGCGATCTGGCCCGCGTCCACCGTGGACGCCTGGCCGTTCTTATCTGTCAGAACAGCGCTGCCCTCGAGCACGCCGAATACCGTTACCTGCTGATCCTTGTTCTGTATGCTCTCCGGGCTGATGCCGTATACGTTTGTCAGTTGACTTGCCGGCAGTACCGACACGACGGTTATGGTGCCGCGGATGCCCACGGTCATGGTCGAGGTCGTGATGTCCAGGCTCTCGTTCTCGTCCAGCTTTTCGGTCACGTCCAGGAACAGTGTGCCCTCCGTCAGGTTCAGCACTATGTGACTGCCGTCCGTTTCAAACTTCACGCAGCTGTTCTGGTCGAGGGATACGATCTTAGTGCTGTCCAGGCTCACCGAAGCGGTGGATCCCTCTCCCGTGCGCATGATCTCGCCGCTGGCGAAACGCACGTTCTCCATTACGAAGCGCGGGCTGCCAGTCACATCCAGGATCTCAACGTTCCCGCCGTAATGGAGCAGGCGCATGGTGTCCGCGCTGTAGCTTTCGCCCCAGGCAATGGTGAATATAAGAAGCGCAGCCAGTATCACGCTTAACGCTGTTATGCCTTTTCTAATACGATGATCCATTATGTGACCTCCTTCTGTCGCAGCCCCGCGGCCGGAGTGTTATAAACTCTTCCGGATACATTATACCATTCTTTTTTACGTTGATACAACGCCTTGTGGCAGAAATCTTTTAACTCTAATACTTTGCTAATACTTTGCCATTTTTCTCTAAGTAAATCAAATGACGTTATCAGTGAATATGCTCCCAAATGATGTCTGATGATGAAATCCGGCGTTCCCTGAACGAAAGCTTTTCAGCAATCATACCAACAAAAAACAAAGGCCAGATCATGAAAGCCGTCATGCCAGATCTAAACCGTTTCAAGAGCATTGTCAGGGTGAACCGGAAGTCAATGGTCGAATTTCCCTGCCCGGTATGCGGCAAGGTTTTCAGCCCACGTCGAAAGAGAAAAGATGCGCGGCATCGTTTCCCCAGGTTTCCAACGGTGTAAGACGGATGCCCAGATATTCACCGTCGAGGGGGACAGCGTTCAGGCGCTGATAGTTGTTATTAGTCTCGTATAAAACTATCCATTCTCCGGATCCGCTCAAGCCTTCGAGCCTGTATGCCCGGGTCATGGTTTTGGGCACATAGAAATCCGGACAGTGCCACGGGCGGTTGGCGAGCATGTTATGCCTGAACGGGCGCCCGCCGATAAAGGGCATGGTGTCACGGTTAAGGTCGCTGTCCCAGACGATGCGCGCCTTTTTTACGGGATGTTTCCCGCCGAACAGGTATGCCGCGCTTTGCCCGGGCGCCAGCGTGACGCCGTTATCGCTGTCATCGATAGGACGGTCCAGGCCGTTGCGCAGGTTTTCGGCGTCCGGGGCGGGACACAGCAATTCGGCGTTACGCGTCAGTTCGGGTATCCTGCGGGAGCGGAACGGCAGGTAACAGTCGTCTTCCATCAGGATGTCCTGCAGTTCGTTGATGGCGTTTTCGTATACGCCGCGCGGGGTCGTTCCGTCCCGGACAGCCAGGTACGCCGCCGCGCCTACGGCCTGACCCAGCGTGGCGCAGGTGCCCATTACGCGGGTGGAAGAGAGCGCCCAGTGGGTGACAGATATATTGCGGCCCGCGCAGAACAGGTTGTCTATGTTGCGGGAATACAGGCTGCGGTAGGGGATGCCGTAAGGCCGGGGAGCGGGGTAATTGACGTTGGGATGGTCTCCTGAGTAAAAACCGCGGGGGTCGTGATCATCCATGGACCAGCCGCCGTAGGCGACCAGGTCGGGGAAATGCCCGCCTTTCTGTACATCGTTCTGCGTCATGACCACGTCTCCCAGATAGCGCCTGCTTTCACGCTTGCCGGGCAGTATGCCTACCCAGTCCAGGCGCCAGTTGGCGTTTTTTTCTTTATTCTCAGGCGCGTTCTTCACGTAATCCCACAGGCCGTAGGCGATGCGCAGCAGCTCGTCGCGCTTTTCTTCCGTGTCGGCTATGGAGTCCGCGTCGCCGCCGATCTCCAGATACCAGAAGTTCTCGGTGGGATTGTCCATGTCCGGGATGCGGTGGGGCAGATCCCGGGCGGTATAGTGATAGGCCCACTTGGGCGGGATGAAAGTGCTGGGCCTGTCTTCCTGCCGCGCCTGGATCATGCAGCTCATGCCCATAGTCTTCCGGTCGCCTGTTTCGGGAGCGATGCTTTCACTAAACGCGTTCCTGGCTTCACGGCCTATAACGAAGTCCGCGCCGGACAGCGGAGCGAGCACGCTGTCGCCCGAACAGTCCGCGAATATACGGGCGCTGAGGGTGTGGTACTGCTCGGTGGTCAGCTGCCAGCCCGTCACGCTTTTTATGCGGCTGCCGTCCATTTCCAGGGAGTTGACGGAACAGTTGAGCAGGAGGGAAAGGTTCGCTTCAGCGCGGGCTAGCCCATA
>JAFZLE010000208.1 GCA_017551645.1 Clostridia bacterium
GGCGCACTGGTCCGAGATCATAATGGCTCCTGACAGTGAGCATATGAGCTGGACGGCGCTGCTTAAGAACATGACCTGCGTGGTAGGCATCGGTAAGCTCGTAAGATACCCCGATAAATACGTGATCGAAAACGTACAGGTAATCAGCTCGGACGAGTCGTTCAAGCCAGACCCGGAGCATGAGGGCTGCATCATTCCTCTGCCTTTCAAAGGCGGAGAAGTCAAGCAGTTCGTGAAGGGCGGTACGGCCGTGTCGCAGGTAGGCGGCGCCAGCCTGTATGAGGCGCTTCCCAACAGCGTGGTGCAGGACCTTACGGGAGACGGTATGACAGGGATCACGCATTGCCCCGGTTATGAAGAGACTACCATTTTCTCTCCCGATGAAAAACTTGGCCTTGTAATGAGTACGCGTAATTCCCCGGCGACAAACTGCGCTGTGCTGGGGCTTATGCCGAGGCCTTATGCCCCCCATACCATGTCTATGATGTATAATTACATTTACATGTATGCCATAGCAGGCTCACGCTTTTTCAGAAAAGGCAATATAGGGCCCGTGCTTATAGACATAGAGAAATCGACAAATGATCCCAACTATTTTGGTGTGCCGCTTAACGACCCGGAAGAATTATGGGTATACCATTCGCCGATGTCCTGGCATCCGGATGGCAAAAAGGTCATGTGGCAGGAGCAGATGCGCGGCGGCAGCCAGCCACGTATACGTATTGCCGAGCTGTTGGATTATGTGCCGGGCGAAACCGTTCCCGCTCAGCCGACGCCTGACGACATTCCGTATGCGAAGCCGGAACCCGCCCTTGGCGCGATCCACAGACCCATGGCCGGCAAGGTCATGGGCAAGCACAGCGGATTCATGACGTTTGAACCTGTATGGCAGATGAAAAATGGGGCAATGGTGGGCAAGAACACGACCACATATTGCAACTATACCGATGACGGGAAAGATTTCTACAACGGCACCGAATCTGTCGAGATGTGCGAGGATCATTCCGTCATATACACCGGAAACGTTACTCTCGAAGGCGAACACAAGGGCAGGATGGATCTGAGGATCGCGTTCACCGCCGGCGGGTATTCCAACCCGCCCCGCCTCAACAAGGCGCTGGACGAGGACGGCCTGCCAGTCAGCAGAGGATACGCCGAGTACAACGGCAAGCGCCTAAACGTAGAGGATATGCGAGAATAGAGCGAACAGCCGGCAGACGCATTTAGCGCCAGCCGGCTTATCAGATTGTAAAGGCTTATAACACAGTCAATCTGGAACACAGAGGACGCGCAAATGAAAAAAGCAGTACAGCAGATAATGCTGGGTAAAGTGACACGAAATGAAGCTTGTGCCCGGCACGCGCTTCAAACTGTCAAGGCCGCCGGATACGACGGCCTTGAACTCAATCGTTTCATGATACACCCGACTTCCCTGATGGTCAGGATGATGACCAGAGCCGCGGGAATGCCTGTGGGAAACGGCGGTAAATTGAACTGGGCGGAGCTGGTACGGGAAAGCGGGCTGCCTGTAATCAGCCTGCATACGGATCTGGGCAGCTTGGAAAGAGAAACGGAAAAGATCGCGGAGGAAGCGAAAGCCTTCGGTACCGATTATCTTGTCATTACTGGTATGTACCGATTTGATTACGGCAGCGAGCAGGCAGTGCTGGATCTGGCAAAGAGGCTCAACAAAGCAGGTGAAGCCTTGAAAAAAGCGGGCATTACTCTGCTGTACCATAACCATAATGTGGAATTGCTGCAGGTAAAGCCAGGCGTCAGGGCATACGATGTGCTGCTTTCCGGGACCGACCCGGCTTATGTAGGCTTTGAATTTGACAGCTACTGGTTTGCCGACGGAGGCGCCGACGCCAAGGAATGGATGCTGCGCCTGGGCAGCCGGATGAAGCTCTGGCATGTTACTGACAGGGGATTCAGACAGTCACGCCCCGCAATGACGCCTATTCTGAAAGCGGACAGTGTGGAACTGGGAACCGGAAGCATGGAATTGGATGAGCTTTTGACTGTCGCAAAGTCTATCGGAACTGATGCAATCGTATTGGAAAGCCATAAGAACTGGATAGACAAAGACCCGTTGAAGAGCCTGGCTGTCAGCGCCAAATGGCTGAATGAGAGGTTATAAGATGAAAGTGATCAACGGCACGATGCCAGATAAGTGGCTGGCAAAATGGATCAACCCAGAGCTGCCGCATGATGTTAACGAGAGGCAGCCCGCGTCTGTTTTGCGCCGCAGGTTTACTCTGGATACGAAGAATGAGGCAAAGTTGTTCATAACATGTCACGGGCTGTACGTTGCCGAGATCAACGGCATGCGGGTGGGTGAGTTCGTGCTGGCTCCGGGAACGGGGGATTACAACAGGCGCCTCACGGTTCAGGCATATGACGTTTCGTCAATGCTGCGTATAGGCGAGAATGAGATAGTCGTCACGCTGGGTGACGGCTGGTACCGCGGCCATGTGGGCATAGACGGCCTGAGCAATTACTATGGTTCGGATATTGCTCTGCTGTGCCAGTTGGAGATGGGCGGCAAGGCCATACTGGTCAGTGACGAAAACTGGGAAGGAAGCCAAAGCGGGCCGACGCGATTAAATGACCTGCAAATAGGCGAAGACTATGATGCAAGGATGGAGCAGATCTCCGATTGGCACGCGGTTTCTGTCCTTGATTTCGACTATGACAATCTGGCTGCCACACAGAGTGTGCCTATTCTGGAACAGGAGCGCTTTCCGGGCAGGCTTATGAAAACCCCAAACGGGGAGACCATCATTGATTTCGGCCAGAATCTGGCGGGTTACACGGAGCTGCGCCTGACCGCCAAAGCCGGACAGAGAGTATCTTTATGGCATGGCGAAACACTGGATGAAAACGGTAATTTCACCCAAAGCAATTACGATCCTGTCGAGCGCAACAAAGGCGGTATTCCCCAAAGGCTCAGGTATGTTTGCAAAGACGGACTGAATACCTGGAGACCGAGCTTCACGATATTTGGTTTTCGATACGCTAAGATCGAGACAGAGGCGGATCTGTCCACGGCATCTTTCACGGCTGTAGCCGTGTATTCCCAAATGCCGCAGACCGGTTATTTCACCTGCGGCAACGAGGACGTGAACAGGCTGTTCCTCAACAGCCTATGGAGCATGCGCTCCAATTTTTGCGACATTCCAACCGACTGCCCGACACGTGAACGCGCGGGTTGGACGGGGGACGCAGGCGCGTTTGCCCCGACAGCCGTATACCTGGCGGATTGCTATCCCGTGCTGCGCAAGTGGCTGGGTGAATGCCGCCTGGCCCAGGGTGAAAACGGACTGGTGCAGAATATAGCGCCGGTGAACAATTCGGGCAGCGCGTATTCCAAAATGATCCAGGGCGCCGCAGGCTGGGGAGACGCATGTATAATAGTTCCCTGGGCGCTGTATGAAGCCTATGGGGATACTTCCATTCTGGAAGAAAACTACGACATGATGTGCCGCTGGCTGGAGTTTTGCGGCAATCGTGCGGCCGGTGCCACCCGTCCCCAGAATGAAAACAATCCATGGAAGGAATATCTGGCGGATCAGGGTTTCCATTTCGGCGAATGGTGCCAGCCTGACGTGGACAACGCCGCCGAAATGCAAAAAGCAATAACGGTAGGGGTGCCTGAAGTGGCGACCGCCTATTATTTCAGATCCGCGTCGCTTCTGTCAATAATCGCTGGGATACTTGGAAAAGCGGAGGACGGGGAAAAATACCTGAAGATCGCCGAAAACGTTAAGAAGGCTTACCGTTTTACCTGCACCAGTAATGGCAAAATCGAATCTGAGCGTCAGTGCGAATACGTAAGACCCATTGCGTTCGGGCTGCTGGAAGGCGATGAAGTACAGGAGGCCGCAGACACACTTGACGATCTTGTCGTCAGAAATGGTTACCACTTGAACACCGGTTTCCTGTCAACGCCATATCTGTGCTCAGTATTGGCGGACAACGGCCATGTGGAAACGGCATACAAACTGCTCCTGCAAGAGGATTGCCCCGGCTGGCTGTACGCGGTGAAGCATGGAGCTACTACCGTATGGGAAACATGGGACGCGATACGGCTTGACGGCACCGTGCACGATTCTTTTAACCACTATTCATACGGAGCCATTTCAGGCTGGCTGTTCAGCGGTGTTTGCGGCATCAGGCTCAGCGCGGGCAGATTGACGATTCAGTCAAAACCGCATCCGTCACTTGGCTTTGCGTCTGCCGTCTGGGAATCTCCTTATGGCCGTATTGAAAGCTCATGGAAGTATGAAGGGGATCGTCTGGTTTTGGATGTATCAATCCCTGACAGGCTGGAGAGTGAAGTGATTTGGCCTGATGGCAGTTCAGAACACCTGTGCTCTGGAAAACATCACAAGGAAATTGAACAACGTATCGACACTCGAAAATGATGAGGGCAGCCGGAGGTAAGAAGGAAATGATATACTGTAATCCGATACTGAGAGGTTTCCACCCGGATCCCAGCATATGCCGGGTCGACAAGGATTATTATCTGGTTGTGAGCTCTTTTGAGTACTTCCCGGGCATACCTGTATATCACAGCAGGGATCTGGTCAACTGGACACATATAGGTAACTGCATCCGGCGGGCAGATGAATTCCCATACGAAAACGCCAAGGACAGCGGGGGAGTATGGGCTCCGACGATCAGATACAATGACGGATATTTCTATGTGACGGCCACATTTGACGGCTGCGGTAATTTTATCATAAGGGCGAAAGATCCTGCGGGTGAATGGTCAAGACCTGTATGGGTCAGGGAGGTAGGCGGGATCGATCCGTCGCTTTACTTTGAAAATGGACACGCATATTACTGCACGAATGAAAGACTCGACGGAAAAGACATGATCTCCATGCAGGAGATAGACATCGAGAGCGGTAAGATAACAGGAGAAAGGCGTTGTGTCTGGCGGGGCATAGGCGGCGGTTACATCGAAGCGCCGCATATATACCGTATAGGCGATTGGTACTACCTGCTTGTCGCCGAGGGCGGGACTTTTTATAACCACATGGCGAATATAGCCAGGAGCGGGGATTTGTGGGGGCCATACGAGAGCTGCCCGAACAATCCGATCCTGACGAATATGTGCGACCCTACCAGGCAGGTCCAGTGCAGCGGACATGCTGACTTGATCGATGACGGTGAAGGCGGCTGGTGGGCAGTTCATCTGGGAACCCGGCTCGCGCGGCGAACCATGACGCATCTTGGCAGGGAAACCTTCCTGACGCCGGTCGTTTGGAAAGACGGCTGGCCGATGTGCGGCCATGACCGTAAAACTGTATTGCTCGAGGAAGGTCCCATTTCTGCACGGCAAGAACCTGTAAAAGGCTTTGCGGCGGATATGGAAAAGACGGAATGGGAACCCGAATGGATATTCCTGAGAAACCCTGATATGCAAAAATATCGAAGAATGGACGGGAACATCATCCTTTCGCCGTCTGTGGACACAATGGATGGCAAACGACCCACATTTGCCGCTGTCCGGCCGATAGATTTTGATTGTGTGACGGATGCTGTTTTTGACTTTTCCAATTGCAGACCAGGTGATGAGGCAGGCCTTGCCGTCAGGCTTGAAAGCTCGTATTACATAACATGCGTATGCGGAATCGGCGACTCGGGAAGGGAGCTAAGGCTTACGTTGAGAGCTGAGGATATACGGCATGAGGTGGCGGCAGCGACCATTCCCGACGGACGTATAAATCTGCGTATGAGCGCTGATAAAGAGAAATACACGTTTGCCTATTCCGTAGATAATAATAGATTTGAGGTACTCGGAAGCGTATCGACCAGGTTTGTCTCTATAGATATAGCAGGCAGATGCTTTACCGGGACGGTTATAGGCTTATATACTTCTTCGGAGGAGCAAAGCGGGGCTGAAATGACGGTCTACAAATTCGAAATCTTACCGTCAGCGTAGAGGAAAGGACTATGGGAAAAAGATTGATTTTCATCGGCTCCAGTGTATGTGTAGGCAGCGGCGCGAGCGGCAACCGCGGCTGGAGCACTCTGCTGGCGGAACGCCTTGAAAAGCAGGGATGGGTTTCGAGGAATTGTGCTATCGGAGGCCAGACGACGACGGACATCCTTTTGCGCCTTGACCGGGATGTGATCCAGTACCATCCAGATATGTGCATTGTGGGGCTCGGGCTCGCGAACGAGGGATTACCCGCAACGGACGATATTTTTTCAGCCAGAATCGTCCAGGGTGTCTTTGAGCACAATCTGAAGAAGATCGTTGAGGCGTTGCAAAAAGCAGATATCCGTGTAATGCTGGGTGGGGTATATCCGCATAATCGCTATAAGGATTTCCAGTATGAGATCCTGAAGGAAACGGATAGCAATATGGCCCTATGGAGTGCTCCGGTGTTTCGGTGGCTACCCGCTCTCGATGATGGCAAAGGCCACTTCAAAGAGGAAATGTACTTTGATGCCGGGCACCCTAATGATATTGGATATCTGACCATGTACGATCAGATACCTGAGATTAGGTAGATAACGATTTTGTGGAGTATTTAATCTGCGAATGAGTATAATACATTACAGGCTTGATGATATGTTAAAATGGGTTAACCCTTAATCTGCTAACAAAGTTGTTTTACCGACAAACGACCTAACAACTTTTGTTAGCATGCTAATAATTTGCTAATATCACCCCTCGACATGGGGCGACTCAAATCGACAGATATCGACATAGTGCCTAATTATCTCCTTCAAAAAGCCGCAAAAACTAGCAAAAATCGACAAAAACAGACCAAAGTCGGTATCGCTCCTAAAATAAAGACAAAACGTTCTAATTCCGCCAAGGGCGGTAATAAACCGACGAATACCGACAAATATCGACATGGTGTCCAATTATCTCCGTCAAGTAGGCACAAAAACCTTCAAAAATCGACAGAAAAGCCCCGCCCAACATCAGTATTCACATTTGATGTTACTACCGGCTGATTAAGACGAGTGGATCGTTATCAAAAGGATAGAAGGCCGCTAAAGAAGCGAAATAGAACCAGAATTATATAGTTATCAAAAAACTTCGCACTCAATCTAAACGTGGGTGTTAGATGATATGATCAACAAGGACTATAAGGGTGTGAGGTAGCTAACCTCACACCCTTATTTGCTATATTCATGCATCGAAAACTATCTTCTCGATTTGTCTGGATATCGGAGAAGCGGCGCCGCCGAGATCGCCCATGCTTACCATATATGTGGCGGAGAGCCCGGTCTCAGGACTTATGAACATGTGCGTTCCGAAGGCACCGGACCAGCCGAAGGTTCCAGGCGCAACATGTACGTGCATCTTTTCGGGATTCTCGAAGATCAATACGCCTAGGCCCCACACCAAGCCGGGGAATCTTTCGGCCTTCGTTAACTGCCCGGGAGTGCGCATGAGCTTCAATGATTCTTCGGATATTATCCGTACTCCGTCAAGCATGCCGCCATGAGCAAGCATGGTAGTAAAACGGTCGTAATCCTTAAGCGTGCCCTTTAAACCGCCGCAGCCGGAACAGTAATTTGGATTGCTTTGTGTAAGGCGCTGTAACGGATTCATCTGACCGGAAAACTCAGATAGAGAACCATCGACGCTGTTGTATATTTTCGCGATCCGATTCATTTTCTCGGCGGGGATAAAGAAACTGGTGTCATCCATGCCGAGAGGCCGGAAAATGCTTTCACGCAGAAGATCCTCAAGACGCTGACCGGATACAATCTCCAATATGCGGCCGAGTATTTCGAAACCTACCACAGGACTGTACTCAGCGGATTCACCCGGGGCATAATCGAAAGGCATCGCTCCCATGCGCTCTATACGCTCAGCCAGTGAATCACCGGGCCTGGCGTTCATTGCGAAGTACATATTTCCGGCTTTGCCCTGCCCGAGACCGGAACAGTGGTTGAGCAGGTGCCGGACCGTGACAGTTTTTTTATCTTCCGGGTATGACGGGAAGAATTTAAGCAGATCATCGTCCAAAGCGAGCTTACCTTGCTCGACCAGCATCATGGCGGCAACGGCAACGACCGGTTTGGTCATGGAGGCAAGGAAGAAGATCGTGTCTTCAGATACCTTGAGTCCTGAATCAAGATCAGCTACGCCAAAACACTTGTCGTAGATCAACTCTCCGTTTTTCCGGACTTTCAGACCGCAGCCCGGTATCCGTTTTGAGTTTAAGAGACCCTCGAAGTATTCGTCCAGAAGATTCGTCATTTTAGTCATTTTATTCTACCAACTTTCCTTTCAATTCTATTTGTGATTGATAAGAAAAACCATTATCGTTCAAAAGGGATCTGACATCTGAAGCTCTAAAATAATCCAGAAGCCTCCAGATCGTTTCAGGCTCGGACCTTTTCAGGAATTCCGGCAGTTTGCCCCCCATGGAGGACAGATCGAGCTTTTCGGCAAGCCGGCGGTAAACACCGAGTTCGGGGTTGGAGTCATATCCGCAGGTTACGATGTAATCGGCGACGATATCGTCATCCGGCACATCACATAAATGGAGTATCGTGGCTGCGGTTATACCTGTGCGATCTTTTCCGGCGCTGCAGAAGAACACGACGCTGCCGGTATCCAGTCCCGCGCTGATAATTGACAGTAATTCCGCGACTCCTGGGAGATTACCGTTGAACATGTCCGGGTACTGCACCACGAGGCTGGCGTCAAAAGAGCCGCCGTGTTTCTTACCGTCCGGATGCTTGGGCTTCTCGGAAATTAGGCTGACGGCCCGATATGCAATATCTTCGGGAGGCACGACAGGAAGTCTTTTGTTCTCGTCCGAGCCGCGGAGATCCACAACAGTGCGAACGCCGAGAGAACGAAGTTTCTGCCAATCGTTATCGGTCAAAAAAGCGAGCACTTCAGAACGGTACAGCCTGTTCCAGACCGTCGTATGACCGTCCGAGGTGGGGAACCCTCCAAGATCCCTGAAATTGTTTGCGCGTTCAAGTATGATCCTCCTGGTATGTGACAATTCCTACCTCCTTACGCTTTTTCTGTAAGACGCGGGTGATATTCCTGTATGGGATTTATACAGCCTGTAGAAGTAATTAGTATCCTGTATGCCAACAATATTGCCAATGCTTTGTATCGACATTTCGGTATCACGGAGAAGCTCCTTGGCGCGCAGGATGCGGAGCTGGATGATATATTCCTGGGGTGTCATATGAAAGTGCTTTTTGAATAGTCTGCAGAAATAGTACTTATTGTAGCCGGACACTGCGGCGAGATCGTCAAGGCACACGTCCTCTGTATAGTGGGCGTACATGTGGTTTATCACTGCCTGGATACTGTCCGGCACGTCAGCGCCTGTGAAACGGTAGTTGTCATTGGACCGGATCAATGTCATAACCAGGTTCTCGATCGTATTTGAGACGTCAATATCCCTGTAAGGAGTAGCCAACTGCATGTAATGCGGGATCTTCTCGAGGATCTCCTGAAAGTGGCCGGACAGCGGCTGATGGAATTGAGACCCGCCATTCTTGCTGAACAGGTCATACAGGTAATCAGAGTTTTTGCCGTTGAAGTGGAGCACACAGTGTTTCCAGGAATCACCTATGGTATGGTATCTGCTGGGTTGCCGGCAGTTTATAAAAAAACCGTCACCCTGTTCGAGCAGATTTTTTTTCCCTCCGTACTCAAACTCACCTTTTCCTTCATAAGTGTATAGTATCTGGAATGAAGAAGCGTTTTCCCTAAATGTGTAGAAGCGCGGACCGTTTTCCTGATATGAGAAACTCTGTATATACAGTAGGTTATCCAGCGCATAATCGCTCACGGGATACGGCCTCACGCTGTAGTGCACTCCATCGTTGCAGAAGCGGGTATTAGTGTATAGAGAATGATGGATCTCGCTTGCTCTTGTTGATGGTCTGCCTGCCCTGAGAATGATACGCTTACTAAAACTCTCGCCGTCTGTAATGTTGAGAGGTGAGTCTGTAAAATCCAGTTTATCGAATACACTTAAATCAAACACGGCAATAATCCAGCACAATGGTCAATTTTATACTTAACCAACCACTATAATACTCTCAGCAATTCATATTGTCAACTCATAATGTATGAGTAGCGCATAATAATGACGTTATGAGAAAGTCAATATTGTGCTTTTATATGGCAATTGTATCAACTATTCATAACACAGAAATGCCATTATAATTATGTTAAGAAAAAAACAATCACCTTTGGCGATACGCCTGCATAGCTGCGCAAGGAGAGCTTTATGGCAAAGTACATTCTGAAAAGGTGCCTCTGGCTGATCCCGATTACTCTTCTGGTTATTATATTCGTTTTTACTATACTGTATTTCATTCCGGGTGATACTGCCAGAGCTGTCAAGGGGCAGCATGCTTCAGAAGAGATCATCGCGAAGTTCAATGCCGAGCATGGTCTTGACCAAGGTTATTTTGGCAGGCTGTTCAAATACATAATCGGCCTATTTAAGGGAGATATGGGTCGTTCATATTACAGTAACGTGGCCGTGCTGCCTCAGATTCTTGCCAGGCTGCCGTATACGATGCTGGTCGCGACTCTGGCCACGATGTTTGGAGTGATTGTTGGACTTCCTATAGGCATTCTGGCCGCGACACATCAAAACACCTGGCTTGACAGCGTGACAATGGCGGTAACGATGTTCTTTACATCGATGCCGTCATTCTGGTTTGCCATGATACTTATCTCGATCTTTTCATTGAGCCTGCATTGGCTGCCGTCAGTCGGTTACCAATCGTGGAAAAACTATATAATGCCTGTCATAACTATCGGTCTGCATATTTCCGCAGTCATGGCCCGGCAGTCTCGCTCGAGCATGTTGGAGGTGATACGCTCCGACTACATAACAACTGCCAGGGCAAAAGGCCAGAAAGAGAAAAAAGTAATCTTCTCCCACGTATTAAGAAATGGATCAATACCTGTGGTCACCGTAGCGGGGGGTACGTTTGCAGCGATGATGGGCGGTGCGCTCATAGTAGAAACGCTCTTCTCCATTCCGGGTATAGGCACTTACCTGTTTGGAGGCATTGCTACAGCGGACGTGCCCATAGTGCTTGGGTGTGTGACTGTGATTGCTCTTTTCCATGGTGTGATAATGATAATCGTGGATATACTCTACACAGTTGTCGATCCGAGACTGAAGGCCAGGTTCGTGCAGGCACGAC
>JAFZLE010000021.1 GCA_017551645.1 Clostridia bacterium
AGCGGTGCGAATATCTCCGCGGGGATCCCGAACGCATCAAGCACTTCCCAGGACCAATCGCGTTTTACGGGGTCTATTAGCTGCCCGGTGGATGCGATGGTGTATTCGGTGCCCACCTGGCCGGTAAGGTAGTACTCAAACAGGTCGGGCATGAACAGAAGCGTGTTTTCCGCGTTGATGAAAGGCGCGGTCTTGGGGTCTTTCAGCATCGCGAGAAGCTGGTAGAGCGTGTTGAACTGCATGAAAGCCAGCCCGGTGTGCTTGAAGATCTCCTCCTTGGGCATGATCTTGAACGCTTCTTCCATCATGCCGTCGGTGCGGGAATCCCTGTACGCCACGGGGGAGAAAACGAGCTCGCCGTTTTTGCCGATGATGCCGAAGTCCACGCCCCAGGTGTCCACGCCGATAGCGTCGATATGGTGTCCCGCTTGGGCGGCTTTGTTTATGGCGATCTTCATTTCTTCGCACAGCCGCTCATATTCCCATACGTACTGGCCGTCTTTCAGCACCGGTTCGTTTATGAAGCGATGGATCTCCTCGATCTCCAGAAGCTTTTTGCCGTCTATGGTAAGGTGACCGAGGATCGCGCGCCCGCTGGACGCGCCGAAATCAAAACCAAGATAACAACGCTTTGTCATACGCTGCCTCCCCAAATAAAGGATATTCCTGCATGCTATTTTACGACTAAAAAGGAAGAATTGCAAGCATAAATGGAAAATAAAGAAACTGCCCGGAGAACGGCGCGGCGGCTTGCGTGTGAATTCTGTACAATGATGCGGGTCTGCCATGGTCAGAGGCATGAAACAAACAGACTTTTCCCCGTATCATTCTGTGCAGATGTGGAAAACTTTTCCACATAGGGGTGCAAATTCGGGGAATACAGCGGTTATACTACGGTATTTCAGGGGTCAGCCCTGTGGAAAAAGCGCAAAGCCGCGGATGGTATTTTCCGAACGCAGTCTGTAATGTTCGAGGAGATTCGAAAAGTGCGCGGGCGATCTGAAGAAAAGCATAAAAAACAGGAGGCGCGATGCCTCCTGCCGATAAACAGGCTTTACCTTAAAGGCTCGATACGGAACACGGCGTTTCCATCCATCATGACGTGCCAGTTGGCGTTAAGGTCGTCCTGATGTATGGTGAGCCATGCCTGGACCAGTACGCTCTTAGACGCGTGCATATGCCCGTCCAGCACCTCGCCGGTGAGGGCAACGATGATCTCCTCGTCTTTGTACACGGCATGGATGTGAGGAACCTTGAGGTCCCTGGACTTATCGGTGTACATGTATATGATTATGCCGTAGAACAGGCTGATAGGTGTCATAGCAGCTACCTCCAAACTTCGGTTAATTATACCTGCCAGATGCGTCGAAACGGTATCATAAAGATTTCGATTAATTTGCAAAAGAATTAACGGATTGAAACAATTTGTGAACTGAATAATCTTGACGAACTTGCTGCCATAGGAGTAAAATAATACAGGTTTTGGTAAAACTATATGCAGGGAGGTGTGAGCGCATGGAATGCGGCGACAGAAGTATGTCTAATGACGGCGTGCCTCGAGGTAGTATGAACGCCGCAGACGCGCGCGTTCACATCTGACCTTCCGGTTCGCCTTCCCGGCGCATATGCGCCTTATTTTGCATTGGAAGGCGGTGTTTTTGTGGATTGGGATACCGTTACCTCCCGGCTGAATCAAATGCTGGCAGAGGGAAAAACCGCGCAGCTGCGCGGTGCGCTTCGCATGCTCAACAGAGTTGACGTGGCGCAATATTTAAGCGGTCTTGACACCGACAAAATGCTGCTGGTGTTCAGGCTCCTGCCATCGTCCATAGCTTCGGACGTGTTTTCGTATATGGACGACGAGCAAAGGGAAAAGCTGATCTTTTCCATAGGCGACAGGGAGATCAGCCGGCTCATAGACGATATGTTCATAGACGACGCGGTGGACTTTCTTGAGGATATGCCCCAGGACCTGGTCACCCGCGTGCTCGCCAACGTGTCCCCGGATACCAGGGACACCATCAACCGTTTCCTGAAATACCCGGAAAACAGCGCAGGCAGCATAATGACGGTGGAATACTGCGCTTTCCCGGGCCGTTTGACGGTGGACGAGGCGATGGACGAGATCAAGCGCACGGGGCTTGACAAGGAGACCGTCAACACTCTGTACGTGATAGACGAAAACGGCATACTGACCGGCACGGTTCCCCTCAGGAAGCTTATCTGCGCCTCGGAAGACGCGACGCTTTCAAGCATAATGGAGACCGTGTTCGTATCCGTGCATACCCTGGACGACAGGGAGCAGGTAGCCGCCACCGTTCAGAAATATGACCTGCTGGCGGTGCCCGTTACCGACAGGGAAGGCCGGATGGTGGGCATAATCACCCTGGACGACATCATGGACGTTGTCCAGGAAGAGACCACCGAAGACATTGAGATGATGAGCGCTTTGACGCCCTCCGACGATACGTACCTAAATACGGGCATCTGGGACCTGGTCAAAAACCGCCTGCCCTGGCTGGCGATCATGCTGGTGGCGTCCATATTCACGGGACTTATCATCAGCCATTACGAGGGCCTTCTGTCAGGCGCGGCGCTGGTGGGCGTAGCGCTCACCGCGTGCATACCCATGCTGATGGACACGGGCGGCAACTGCGGCCAGCAGTCTTCCACGCTGATAATCCGTTCCCTGGCAACGGGGGAGATCGCTCCCTCCGACGCGCTCAAGGTGCTTTGGAAGGAATCACGGGTGGCGCTGCTGGTGTCGGTTGTGCTGGCGCTGGTGTGCTTTGGCATACAGTACCTGCTGTTTGCCCGCCCGCTTGATGTGACGCTCGTCATTTCCGGCTCGATGATACTCGCCGTGATGTTTTCAAAGGTGCTGGGCGGGCTGCTGCCCCTGGGAGCCAAGGCGCTGGGGCTTGACCCCGCGCTGACGGCGACGCCTCTCATAACCACCATGGCGGACACCTGCTCCCTGCTCATACTCTTCGCCATCGCCAGCGCAGCGCTGCTGTAAAGGAGGTCTATATGGATTTTGAACAGCTGAAAGACCGCCTTGACGCTCTGCTGGAGAAGGAAAGCCTAGGCGAGATGCGCGGCGCGCTGATGATGCTGAACGTGGTGGACATCGCCGCGTACATGGACACCCTTGAAGGCGAAAACCTGCTCAAGATGTACCGCATACTGCCCAAGGACATTTCCGCCGACGTGTTCAGCTATCTGTCCGAGGATCAGCAGCAGCGGCTCATGCGGCTCATAGGCGAGACCGAGACGTCACGCCTGGTGGGCGACATGTATGTCGACGACGCCGTTGACTTTCTTGAGGAGCTGCCGGCGAACCTGATCCGCCGGCTGCTCAGGAACGTGGACGAAGAACAGCGCAAGAACATAAACGCCTTCCTGGAATACCCGGAGAACAGCGCGGGCAGCATAATGACGGCGGAGTTCTGCGAGTTCCACGAGGGCATCACAGCGAAAGACGCGCTTAAGGAGCTTAAAAAGAACGCGCCCGACAAAGAGACGATATACACTTTGTACGTGCTGGATCCCCAGCGGCACCTGATCGGCACGCTTCCCCTCAGAAGGCTGCTGATCGCGCCGGACGAAGCCCCGATAGAGAAAATAATGACTACCGGCTTCGTGTCCGCCAGGACGTTGGACGACAGGGAATATGTGGCGGAACTTGTCAGGAAGTATGACCTGCTTTCCGTGCCCATCGTAGACAACGAGGGCCGGATGGTAGGTATAGTCACCGCGGACGATATACTCGACGTTATCAGGCAGGAAGCTACCGAGGACATCGAAAAGATGAACGCGTTGCTGCCTTCCGAAAGCGAGTATATCAAAACGCGTCCGGTCAAACTGGCCATGAACCGACTGCCATGGCTGCTGTTCATGATGGTGTCCAGTATCCTCACCGAAACCATAATCGACAAGTTCTCGGCTTCCCTCACAATAGCGTTCTCCGCCTGCATACCAATGCTGATGGGCACGGGCGGCAACAGCGGCAGCCAGTCTTCCACGCTGGCGATACGCGGTCTCGCGCTGAACGAGATAAGCCCCAAAGACGCCCTGAAAGTGCTGCTTAAGGAGGCGCGGGTCAGCATAATCGTAGGCGCGGCGCTGTCGGTACTGTGCTTCGGCATCCAGACGCTGGTGTTCGGCAGAACGGTGCTGGAAGCTGGGGCGATATCCGCCGCCATGCTGTGCACGGTGATACTCGCCAAGACCATAGGCTCCATGCTGCCCCTGCTCGCCAAAAAGCTCAAGCTGGACCCGGCGCTTATGGCTGCGCCTCTTATAACCACGCTGGTCGACGTGTGTTCGCTGCTGATACTCGTGCTGTTCGCCAGCAGTGTGGCGTGACAGACATCTGACTGGATTCCGGGGAGCCGCGATGCGGCTCCCCATTTATGTTTTACGCTACGGCGCGCCCCGGCGGGCGAAGCGTGTTTACATAAAGCGTCTTGACACGGTGACGGAAATATCATAAAATAATGCCAAACAATCTATGATTCGGAGGTCGATATATATGTATAAGACGAAGATAGAAGAAGCCAAATCCCGCATGGATAAAACCATCGTAGCGCTCAGAAAGGACTTTTCCACACTGAGAGCCGGGAGGGCAAACCCCCAGATACTGGACAAGATCACGGTGGATTATTACGGCACTCCCACGCCTCTGAGCGGAGTCGCGAATATTTCCGTGCCCGAGCCCCGCATGCTTGTCATCGCGCCCTGGGAAGCCAAGATGATCACTCCCATCGAAAAGGAGATCCAGAAGAGCGACCTGGGCATCAACCCCTCCAACGACGGCAGGGTCATAAGGCTCATAGTGCCGGAACTCACCGAGGAACGCAGAAAGGAACTGTCCAAGCAGGTCAAGAAGGCGGCAGAAGAAAGCAAGGTCGCCATCCGCAACATAAGGCGCGACGCCATGGAAGCCTTCAAAAAGCTCAAGAAGGACAGCCTGACAACTGAGGACGACCAGAAGACCGCCGAGACCCAGCTGCAGAAGACTGTGGACGACTTCATCAAGGAAGTTGACAAAGTCGCCGCCGAAAAGGAAAAAGAGATAATGTCCGTATGACGGAGATCCTGGGCTTGAAACTTGAAGACGCCCTGAAGCTGCTGGCAGAGGGCGGCAACACGGACGTAAGGGTAAAGGAGTACAGTGCGCCGCGGGCGGAGAAAAACCCC
>JAFZLE010000209.1 GCA_017551645.1 Clostridia bacterium
ATGAAAAGGCTGATGGAAGAAATGCTCTCCTATGCCCGGCAACAGCGTTACGACATGCTGATACTGGGCGGACAGCGCCAGAGATACGAATACTTCGGTTTCGAGAAAGCGGGCCTCATGCTGCGCATGGATGTTTCCCGCACCAACGTACGCCATGCCCTGGCAGACGTGGATATATCCGGGGTTGAAATGACCGAGCTCACGGAAGGCGATATAGATTTTTGCCGTGAGCTGTGGCAGCAAAAAACCGTGTCATCGCTGCGCGAGCGGGAGACTTTCATGCTGGATCTGAAAAGCTGGAACAAGCAGCCAAAGCTCATCACAAGCGGCGGCGAGAAGCTGGGCTACATTGCGGGCGGCGAACTGCTGCTTAAGGACGAGAGCGCGCTTCCAAAGGTGATAAAAAAGCTGCTGACTCAGGACGGTACGGAACGGGCTACGTTTGTCGCCGGGCTTGATCAGAAGGAAAGGATCGCTGTCGTAAAGGACATAGCGGAGTATGTTTCGCTGGGTCCGCAGGAAATGGTAATGGTGCTCAACTGGGAAAAGGTCCTGAAGCTTTTCCTGGAATTCAAGCACAGGCACGTCAACCCGGTCGAAAACGGTTCCGCCCAGGTGGATATATCCGGCGAGGGCGGATTCAGTATCCGTGTGGATAAAGGCGAAGCCCGCGTCGAAAGGCTTGAGTCGGCGCCCGAAAATGCCGTGAAGCTGGATCTGTTATCCGCACAGAAGCTGTTTTTCGGAGTGCCGGAATTGTTTCTGGGGCAGAAAGGCATTCCCCAAAGCTGGCAGGGGCTGCCGTTTTACATGTCCGAGCAGGACTGTTTCTGATTTCGACCAAATAGTTAGTTGAGGCAAAGACAGATGAGCGCATATTTGTTCGTGCATTTCAGGGAAAAGACCAGCCCGGAGGGGGAACAGGTCTATTTTGGCGTAAGCCGCGACGGATTTAAATGGGAAGAAGTCAACGGCGGGCAGCCCGTGCTGTGGGCGTATTACGGCGACAAGGGCGTGAGGGATCACACGATAACCTATTGCAAACACACCGGGAAGTACGTGATACTTGCCACCGACCTCAGCCTGAGCTACGGGATGAGGAGCGTTTACGATCACTCCTGGACGAATATACGCATGCATGGCAGTAAATGCCTGTCCAAATGGGAGAGCGGAGATCTTGTAAACTGGACGGAACAGACGCTGGTGAAAATGGCGGACGAAGACTACGGCTGCGTGTGGGCTCCGGACATCATATACGACAGGGTCAATGATGATTATATGGTGCACTGGTCAAGCACGAACATATCGGACGGTTATAAAGAGCACAGGATCTACTATTCGAAGACCAGGGATTTTGAAAAGTTCACGCCTCCGCGGCTGCTGTTTGAGCGTCCCGACGGATTAGGAGTAATTGATTCCGCGATCTGCGAGGATAACGGAAGGTATTACATGTTCCTTAAATCCTCCAGGGATCCGGCGGGCGTGATGCTGTACGCTTCGAACAGGCTTACCGGAGGCTATGAACCCGTGCTCACGCCCGCAGAACTGCTTAAAACAGATGATCTGGGCAGATACGAAGGCCCCACAGCCGTAAAGACAGACGAAGGCAAATGGCTGCTGTTCGTGGATTATTTCGGAGTAAAAGGCGCAAAGCAGGGCTACCGCCCTTATGTGAGCGCGAGCCTGGATAAACCGGACTTCAGCTTTGCGGACGCGGAATTCAGTTTCCCTTACAGATTCAAGCACGGCACGGTCATAAGGATAAGCGACGAAGAGTATGAAAGAATAAAAGCGTGCGGTTGGGAAGAACCTGACAGAAGATAAAGAAAGGAAAAAGCGGGCGGGAGCTGTCTCCCGCCCGCATTTTCGTTTAGAACTTGGGAAGCGCGGCGATGCTCTTTTGCAGATCTTCGTCGGTGGGGATGTAGTCGTCCATCTGGCCGTCATGGAATTTCTGGTACGCTACCAGGTCGAAGTAACCGGTGCCGGTCAGCCCGAACACGATGGTCTTGGCTTCGCCGGTCTCGCGGCACTTCTCGGCTTCGTCGATCGCCACTTTGATGGCGTGGGAGCTTTCGGGCGCGGGAAGGATGCCTTCCACGCGGGCGAACTTCTCGGCAGCCTTGAACACTTCGGTCTGAGGCACGCTCACAGCCTCCATGTAGCCGTCGTCATACAGCTGGCTCAAAACGGAGCTCATGCCGTGATATCTCAGGCCGCCGGCATGGTTGGGAGCTGGGATAAAGCCGCTGCCCAGCGTGTACATCTTGGCGAGCGGGCACACTTTGCCAGTATCGCAGAAATCGTATGCATACACGCCGCGGGTGAAACTGGGGCAGGAAGCGGGCTCGACCGCTATGATGCGGTAGTTCTTAAGGCCCTTGATCTTATCACGCATGAACGGCGCGATAAGGCCGCCCAGGTTGCTGCCGCCGCCGGCGCAGCCGATGATCATGTCGGGCTCGATGCCGTATTTTTTGAGCGCGGCTTCGGTCTCAAGGCCGATGACGGACTGGTGAAGCAGTACCTGGTTGAGCACGCTGCCCAGCACGTATCTGTAGCCGGGAGTGGTAACGGCGGCTTCCACGGCCTCGCTTATTGCGCAGCCCAGGCTGCCGGTGGTGCCTGGGAACTCGGCAAGGATCTTTCTGCCCACTTCGGTGGTCATTGAGGGAGAAGGAGTGACGTTGGCGCCGTAAGTACGCATCACCTCGCGGCGGAAAGGCTTCTGTTCATAGGAGACCTTGACCATGTAGACTTTGCAGTCAAGCCCCAGGTAAGAGCACGCCATGGACTGCGCGGTGGCCCACTGGCCGGCGCCGGTCTCGGTAGTAACGCCCTTCAGACCCTGCTTCTTGGCGTAATACGCCTGTGCGATGGCGCTGTTGAGCTTGTGGGAACCGCTGGTGTTGTTGCCCTCGAATTTGTAGTAGATCTTCGCGGGAGTCTTGAGCGCTTCCTCAAGGCAGTAGGCGCGGACCAGGGGAGAGGGACGGTACATGCGATAGAATTCATAGACCTCTTTGGGGATCTCAAAGTAGGGGGTATCGTTGTCAAGTTCCTGCTTGACCAGTTCGGAGCAGAACACGCCTTCCAGTTCTTCGGCCTTCATGGGCTGGCCGTTGCC
>JAFZLE010000210.1 GCA_017551645.1 Clostridia bacterium
GGGCACCTGCTTGACGCACACAAATATGTTCATGTCTTTCCCGTCCTGTCCGTTTCCGCGCGGTCAACACGCGGCGCTGAGTTTTGTATGTGTGTGGCCTTTTCGGCAAAATGCCTTTTGCCGGCGGCCTATCTGAATTATAACAGAAACCCTGACCGGAGGCAAGCGTTTACGCCTATCCCGCAGCAAAGCCGGACCATAAAACAAAAAACAGATTGCGAAAATCCCGTATCCTTTGTATAATAAACCTGACTGCAGAAAAACAGCGAAGGGGTCCGTATAATATGCTTTCCAGTACGCTTTGTTACGCTTTGAGCGGCATCGACGGGATCCGCATAACCGTCGAGTGCAATCTTTCCGGCGGCTTGCCCGCTTTTGAGATGGTGGGTCTGCCCGATATGGCGGTAAAGGAAGCCAAAGAACGCATCAAGTCCGCTGTCAAGAACACCGGCTACGAGTTCCCCGCGGACCGTCTCGTTATAAACCTCGCCCCGGCGGACATAAAAAAAGAGAGCGCGGCGTTTGACCTGCCCATAGCGATAGATATACTCGCGTGCTGCAAGCTCGTGAATCCCCAATGCACGGAAGATATCGCCATCATGGGCGAACTCTCATTAAACGGCGACTTGCGGCCCATACGCGGCGCGCTGCCGCTGGTGATATCAGCCAGGGCGGACGGCATAAAGACAGTTATTATCCCGGAAGCCAACGCCAACGAGCTCATGTGCGTGGAAGGGATCGACATAATACCCGCCGGCACGCTCAGGCAGGTGGTCAATCACCTGTCCGGGAAGGCTCCGATCGCGCCCCTTAAAACCGTTTCCTACGGGCAGCTGCTGGGCGAAAGGGTCTACTCCTCGGATTTCATAAACGTGAAAGGCCAGACCAGTGCCAAGCGCGCATTGCTGATCGCCGCGGCGGGCGGCCACAACGTGCTGATGGTGGGCCCTCCCGGTTCCGGCAAGACGCTCATGGCCAGGTGCATGCCGTCAATACTTCCCGACATGACCTTTGAAGAAGCGCTGGTGACCACGCGCATACACTCCGTAGCCGGAAATGTGCCCGAAAAGGGCCTGCTGGTGGAACGTCCTTTCAGGGCGCCGCACCACACCGCTTCCCATGTATCCATAGTGGGCGGCGGCATGCACGCCATGCCGGGCGAGATAAGCAAGGCGCACAACGGCGTGCTGTTCCTCGACGAACTGCCCGAGTACCGCCGCGACGTATTGGAAGCGCTGCGCCAGCCCATGGAGGACGGCTTCGTGACCGTTACCCGCGTGGCGGCGCAGAGTACCTATCCCAGCGAGTTCATGCTCATAGCCAGCATGAACGCCTGCCCCTGCGGGGCGCTGGGCAGCCGTACCAAGCAATGCCGCTGCACGCCCCTGGACATAAAAAGATACCTAGGCCGCATCTCCGGGCCGCTGCTCGACCGCATAGACATGCACATAGAAGTGGAGTCCATCCCGCCCGAGAAGCTGTCCGACGTGAAGTCGGGCCCATCCTCAGCAGAAATGCGGCAGAACGTGGAAGCCGCGAGGGCGATACAGCGAAACAGGTATAAAGCCGAGGATATAACCTGCAACGCCAGGCTCAACTCCGCCACCCTCGACAAATACTGCCCCATGTCTGCGCAGACAAGGCAGATAATGAACGAGGCCAGCGATAAGCTGGGCCTCAGCAACCGCGCATATACGCGCGTACTTAAAGTTGCCCGCACCATAGCAGACCTGGCGGGCAGCGATGAGATCACCGCCGACCACGTGAGCGAAGCGCTGCAGTACAGGATGATCGACGCAAAGTACTGGGGCTGAACCGTTTCCACATACAAAAAACAGGAGCTGATGCTCCTGTTTTTTTCGTTCATATGAAACCCGTGAGGCAGTAAACGGGTGCTTGGTGCGTTCCCCGATGGCGTTTACCAGTCCTAACCTTATTGTTGGTTTTTGATACAACAATCCAATTCTCAAATATAAGCTGAGACCCTTTGATACCCCTAAGTAAAACCCCATACTATATAACAAGCTCTTCGGCAGGTTTTGGATGCTGACTCGGCCTTTGGAAAGTTATTGATGTGCATGGGTCCATGATTCTGTCTGACATAAAAAGATTCACCGGCCAGTATATTTCTGACCGGGGAACTATTTTATTGAAACATTGATTTATCTCTTTTCACGTATTATCTACCAAAACCCGCATAGGGAATAGATTCTGTCAGGCACCTCGCGGCATCTTCAAGATCTTCGGGATCGGGTTCTTCTCTCTCCCGTGCACTGCAATCAAACTCGTCAACTATATTCTCGATCAGCACCATATCTATGAAAAGCGCAAGCTGCTCGAGCATTGCTTCGGAAATGTCCGTCTCACTACTGTAACCGCTAAGTATAGTATCGAAATACCCTTTCATGTATTCCATGCGCTTTCCTGCATCAGGTTCATTTTGAAACCATCCGACTCCGTGCGTCCACAGATTCGCCAGATCAAACATATACCAGCAATACATACAGTTATCAAAATCAAATACCGTGATACGGCCGGTATTCATGTCAATGTGATAATTCCCGTCGCTGAAGTCAAAATGTACAAGGCCGTACACACTGTCGTTTACCGGCAGACTGCGGAATCTTTCCAGTCTTTCCCCTATCGCCTTTTTGAGTTCGGTGTACGAATCGGGAATCAGAGAATCGATATACTCCATATTGTATTTATCATAATATCCCTGTCTTCGATACCGAGGCTTAAAGCTTTTAGCCAGCCTGTGAATTGCGCCTAATGCTTTTCCGGTATTATAAAAATACTCGTCGAGAGGAGCGCCCTCTCTATATCTGTACCCATTATCCGATATGAGCATAGCCAAAGAGCATGACAAATACCTCGTTTTGGTCCTGATCTTCAGTTTTGGTAAATACCTCAACAAGATTGCCGTCCAGAGAAGGTATCACATCTGCCACCGGAGCGCCATTTTCCGCAAGATAGTGCACAAACTCGGCTTCTGCCAGGTAATCTTCCTTCGTTCTGTCGCCAAGCGTCGACAAACGCAAAACATATTCCGGACTTCCGTTTTTACTGCAGACAAAGACCAGATTACGCCCGCCTTCGTGTCCGGCTGTTTCACTGATTTCATAATCATTTAGGTTATACAGTTGTTTTGCTTTTTCGATGGCTTTATCGACGATTTGATTCATGAAAACAGCCTTTGCTTCTCTCCTTAGTCCTTATGGCTACACAGTATATCAGACATAGATGGCGCTGTAAAGCAAGCGGGGATTGATTTTACAACCGCCTATTCTATAGATACTCAGCTTTTATCATAGTTGGCGAAGACATTCGATGTAACGGTCTGCTCCCCCATCCTGTCAACATCATCGCGATGTTGAACACTTTGCAGGCGTACTGCGTATTTCTATCTTTTTGGGGTTTTGGTAGATGTGAACAGTATGATGGATACTGTTTATCGTTCAAATCATAAATTTTGGCCACAGAAAGCGTGATATCGTTCGTCATTCTTTATCTGGCTGTTTTCCCTGTCAATACATCCCAACCATCCAAACTGCCTTCCATAACGTTGATAGATACTGAACCATCCTCAACGACTATTGTACTCAAAAAGCCTGGTAAGCAAAACGGCAGTCTTATGTTGGTCCCGGCTGGCGTGATTCGGATGATACGACGCCTTGCGTCCACCTGCAGACCTAAAGCCGAGTTGATAGTAATCCAGCTTGAAAGCGGCCGCGTGTAATGGTTTCCGCACTCCCAATGATTCCACAGCGCGCCGATATGAGATCCTGCGGTCCGCAAACATGAAAGAAAGGCTTAAGTATGGAGCTTATCGTAAAAGACCGCGCCGGCATAATATTGGCGCAGGCGGAACACGCGGAAGAGATACAGTTGTGCCTTGACCACACCTGGGATGAAGGGGACAAAGTTGAGATATTCGCACCCGCCCGCTCTCACCTGCGGCTCAGGCTGAACGCTTCCATACCGGAAGGCGAGGTATTCTGTCCTGACGGACATCTGGTTTGGCGCGTACCCGCCGGGGAACACAGGCTCGCCTATGCGCAGGAAGCTTTCCTGGCGAAAAGGAACATACTCTGCGCGCGCCTCATGACAAGTCAGGAGACCGAAAGCGTACGGGATATCGCCCGCAATCTTCTGGATCTCAGAGGAGACACGGGTTTTTATCCCCACTGCACGGCGAATGTGGAGACGCGCGGCGAGTCTGTTTTCGCGGCCAGAAACGTCATAGACGGGCTCAGGCACAACACCTCTCACGGCAAATGGCCGTTTCAGAGCTGGGGCATCGGCGCGAGGGAAGATGCGTGGTGCAATCTGGATTTCGGGCGGCCCGTCACAGCGGAAAAGATGGCGCTCACGCTGCGGGCGGATTTCCCCCACGACGCGTACTGGGTGTGCGGGCATGTTGTGGATTCTGAAGGCAGGGACACGTTCTTTGAACTTGCGAAGACCGGCGAAAGACCGTGGATCGAGCTGGGCGGGCGAGTGATCACTTGGCTCAGGCTGGAACGCCTGACAAAAAGCGACGACCCGTCTGCGTTTCCCTCTCTAAGGGCATGGGAAGTGCTCGGAAGGGATGTTTAGCCTGCTGCACTGCCTTACGGCGCATGTATATACCGCGCCGCCTGCAAATTTGACATAACTGTTCAAAAATGGTATCATTCTGCTTGTGAAATACTTGAAAGCGCCCGTCCGGCGTTTACAGGAGGTGTGGAAAACAGTGTTTTGTCCCAAGTGCGGCGCCCAGTTGGTGCCCGGCGCACGTTTCTGCCCCAAATGCGGTCAGGAAGCGGGTGCGCCCGAACAGGCGGCCGAAACGGCCGGCCCGCAGATATATACCGTCACTTTCATCCGGGAAAAGCAGTGGTTCGCGATTAATCCCGCGGTCAAGATACTGGTGGACGAGCGGGACGAGTACAGAATCGACAGCGGCGAGACCATACGCGTGCCCATGGCCGCGGGCGTTCACGGCGTGACGTTCAAGTGCGGGATACGCAACAAGGTGATACAGCTGGAAGTCAGAAGCGATCTGTGCCTGAATCTCAAGTGGAACCGCCTGACCGGCAGCCTGGTCGTAAAATAAGCCGCGCGGCGCAAGGAGGATAGATCATGTTTTGTACCAAATGCGGAAAAGAACTGCCCGAAGGCGCGGTGTTTTGCCCCTTCTGCGGTCAGAAACAGGGCGCGCCCGCCGAAGCGCCCGCTTCCCCCGCCCCGGCGCCTGAGAGCGCGGGCTATGCAAAGCCCGTAAACCAGTCCCCCATCAAGAAAGCACGTTACAACATACTGTGCATCATCGGCCTGGTCATAGGCGCAATAGCGATAGTGTTCAGCTATATCCCGCTTGACCTGTTCAAGGTCTTGGGCGTACTGGCGGGCATAGGCGCCGTGATTGTCGCCGCGATAGGCGTGGTAAGGTGCAACCGCACCAACGAAAACGGACGCATACACGGCGTTTTGGGCATACTGCTCGGCGCGCTGACCATCATATTTGTGATAATCGATATTCTGTAAACGCCCGGCGGCAGTCAGGCGCCAAAGCCTGCCGCCGCCCGGACAAAACCATTATACACAC
>JAFZLE010000211.1 GCA_017551645.1 Clostridia bacterium
CGCCCAGTTCGATTGCGCCGGACTGTATCAATTCAGCGCATTCATTCTCATCTGCACCCGACCAAAGCAGCTTAGCGACAGTCTCGCGTGTAAGACTATCCTGCGTAACTTCCAGCGAGAGTTCCATCTCACTGTTGCGACGCATTATATCCGACACTCGCTCATGTACCCGTCCTATCTCTGCTCCTTCGCGCCCGACCAATGTCCCAAGACTGCCTACAGGGCGGTAATAACGCATGGCCAGCATTACACCCAGAGCCACGCAAGCCAACATGAAAAACAGCATGACCGGGAAGACCCATGGTCTATCGCCGTACATCAATGCTTTTATCTCCCCCGGCGAAACCGCCGTGACATATTCCCAGTCCAATACCTGCGAATGCGAACGCACCAGCCGCCAGATTTCACCGTTGAGTTCTATCTCATCGGATCCGCTTTGTATGACCGTCTGTATGAAGCCGTCTGACGCATTCCCCTGTCTGCCTATGATGTGCCCATAAGAGTCCACCGCATACATCGGAGCGGCCGAAGACGTGTACAGTACATCTTCCAGCCATTCACACGGGATGAGGCAAATCCCCGCACCGTAACGGACCGAATTGTGCTTCCATGGAAATACCGTAACTATATACGAGCGCGCGCCGTTAGCCGTGGTCAAGTAACAGCCAAGAGGCGAGGCTGCGTAAGCTGCCTGCGTCGTCAGCAGTTCATCAAACTGTGCTTGCGACCAGTCTCCCTGGAGTATGTACCCACTGTTGAACGTCTGGCGCGACCATTTACCGGTAGGAGAATACAGATTGTCATCCGAGTTGACATAAAAGAATATCAAGGCGTCACCCTGCGCCGAAGCAAGCTGACGCATATGCTGCATCGCGACAATGGTATCGTAATTGTTCTGCCTGAGATTAAACGGGGTAAGGTCGCTGTCCACGGATGCGTACGCCACCATCTGGGCAAAACTCTGAAGTCTTTCGTCTATCGCCCGGCGTTTCTGCTCCAGCTCGACGCTGTATCTCTGCACCATTTCGTCTGTCACGTGCCTTATCATGATACGGCTGAACAGGCCTGTGAGCAGAAGGACCGGTATCAGCACCAGACACAGATTATACACTATATATTTGCGGCGCGGCATGAAGCGCCAAGTCTTTTGTTCCCTAACCACTAAATGAGTCCTTCCCATTCAAGATACGAATAGACCATATTCCTGAGCCTGCGCTGGATGAAAGGACCGTGCGTATCGTATGCCTGTTCCGCATACACTATGGTCACTTTGTTTTGCGGATCCATAAGCGTGTAGCTGCCCCAGGCGCCGCCCCATCCGTACTCGCCTATGGCTGACGGACTGCCTGACAGGGACGCGTCCACGAGCGTGCGCACACCATAACCGTACCCATAGCCGACGCGTGTCGGGGTTTCCCACATGTCGGCAAGCTGTACATCATTAAGAGTATTACTTCTCATAAGGTCTATTGTACGGCCCGCGAGTATGCGCCTGCCGTCCGGGGCACACCCTCGCATAGTCATCGCGCAGGCAAAACGCGCGTAATCATTCACCGTCATCGTCAATCCTGCACCGCCGCTCTCAAAACTGTTCCCCGGCTGCAGATTATTCGTATTGTCATATTTCTTCCATGAGCCATCCTCAGCCTTGCCATAGCGCGCGCATACATCCTTTGTGCGTTCGGACGGTTCCCTGAACCAGCTTTCATTCATGCCCAGGGGCTCGAATATCATCTGCTTCAGATATTCAGAAAAGCTCATGCCGCTGAGAACCTCGATCAGGGCGCCAAGCACGTCATGGTTCAAGCCGTACATCCAATGCGTTCCGGGCTCGAACAGCAACGGTTTCTGAGCGATCGCTGCAGCCATCTGCCGTGTGGTGATCTCATCGCCGTAAGTGCTGAGCGCCGCGACGATCGGAGGGCTCTCCATGTCATAGTCTATACCGGAAGTCATATTGAACAGCTGACGGATAGTCAGAAGTTCGCGTGCCGGCCTGACCTCCGTACCGCGGGATGTCTGTTCGGCGACATTTATATTGGCAAATTCCGGAAGGTATTCTGATACGGGATCGTTCATAAGAAAGCGGCCTTCCTCGTACAGCCTGAACGCCGCCGCGCACGTTACCGGTTTCGTCATGGAGAACATGCGAAACAGCGTGTGTTCCGTAAGCGGCACCCGCTCGACAGGATCCTGCCAGCCATAGATGTTGCGGTAAACTTCCTTTCCATCCACGAACACGGCGAGGTCGTTGCCCGCTATACCCAATTTTTCAAGGTCTTTCTGAAACTCCATGAGCCTTTGCCTATTCACGATCATATCCTCCCGACAGCCAAGTTAATCAAATCAGAATGTATCTACGAACTTGCGATTTTCAAGCCAGGCGATCATATTAAGCGCCAGGTAGTTCCAGTTCTCGAAGCCGTGCGTCACTATGGGTTCACAGGTGTCCGGATCATAGTATTCGTGCAGGCTCCCGTTCATCTCCAGGTCACGCCCGAACAGCAGAACGGTCTTTTTCGCCATGTCTTCCGCGTCCTGGCAAAAACCGTATTTGAGCAGCCCCGAGAAGACCATATAGTTGCTTATCCCCCACACGGGACCGCGCCAGTTGGATGGATTGTTCGATGCGCGCAGGTCGTACATTTTTTCCAGCCGCGATAGTGTGCGTACGCCACCCCGGCATGCATATGTGCGTGTATCTCTGAGTCTGGACAGCATCCTCTCTGCCTGCACAGTCGTACAGATCCCTGCCCACATGGGCATGAAGCTCGTCCAGCAGTCTATGCGCATAAGCAGGCACGGATAATCCCGCGGGGCACCGCTGTGCAGCCAGCTGCCTCCATCTACAGGCAAAAGCCCGAAATCCACACTGTAAAACGTACCGTCGCGCTCATCCCAACAGTA
>JAFZLE010000212.1 GCA_017551645.1 Clostridia bacterium
CAGAGGCGGACAGGATGTGTCGGAAGAAGGCAATCTAGACGCCCTGCTCCAGGGAGGCGACTCCGCCGTACGGCTCAATACCGAGAACATAGAGGCGGCGGAAGAGGAGATTGGCGGCATCAGCACGATGGACAAGATCTTCCTGATCGCGTTCTTCGGTTTTGTGGGCCTCGGCGCGATGTGGATCATCTTTTCCGGGCTGGCAAAGCTCTCCAAAAAGCTGTCGGAACTGCTGGAGCGTTTCCGTGTGCAGGCCACCCAGGGCTATTATGACGAAAAGGAAAACCTGATGGAAGGCGACGAGAACCGCCGCCGCGCCCGTGACATGTTACGGGACAGGCTCAAAAACATGTTCAAGCGGGAAACGCCCTGGGAGAAACTGTCCGCGCGGGAAAAAGCACGGCGGCTGGTCAAAAACCTGTATCGCAGGCAGGGCGGCAAGATACCGGGCTTAAAGACCCTGACCGCCCGGCAGGCCATCGAGCAGATCAGCCCCAGGTGCGCCAAACAGCTGTCCGAGGTGTATGACGTGGCCCGCTACAGCGAACTTCCGGTTGAGGAAGACAGCGTGAACGCGCTTAAGAAGGAGCTTCGCTGATGCAGGAGAAGCGTTTGAGCGACAACCTTAAATGGAAAATCAAAAACCTTCCCGACTCCCCGGGCTGCTACATCATGCGCAGCGGCGGGGATGTCATTTACGTGGGAAAAGCCAAAAACCTGAAAAACCGGGTAAGGCAGTATTTCAGATCTGGACGCGACCACACGCCCAAGGTGCGGGCGATGGTGGAAAAGATAGACGACTTTGACACCGTGCTGGTGGACGGGGAGCTGGAAGCGCTGATGCTGGAGTGCAACCTTATAAAGCGCTACCGGCCCCGCTACAATATACTGCTCAAGGATGACAAACACTACCCGTTTATCAGGATCGATCCGGACGAGCCGTTCCCGGCGCTCAGGATCGTGCGGGAACAGACCAAAGACAACGCCAAATACTTCGGGCCCTACATAGGGGCGGCAGCGGTCAGGGAAGTGCTGGATACCGTAAGGAGCGTGTTCCCGATTCGAAGCTGCCAGAAAAGCCTTCAGGAGGGAATGGAACAACGCCCCTGCCTGCATTATCAGACAGGGGAGTGCTGCGCACCGTGCGCGGGAAAGGTGAGCCGGGAGGCATACCATGCCCAGCTTCAGGGCGTGATCCGCTTCCTTTCCGGGCACGACGAAGAAGTAAAGCGGCTGCTCACCCAGAAGATGCTGGCCGCCTCAAACAGCATGAATTTCGAGCGCGCCGCGCTTTTGCGGGACAAGATCCGGGCGGTGGACGACCTGATGCAGCGGCAGAAGACCCTGTCCACCGGCGGGGACGACATGGATGTGATCGCCATGAGCCCCTCAATGCAGGATATGCTGGTGGACGTGATGCTTTTCAGGAGCGGCAAGATGATCTCTTCCGCCATACACACGCTCGAAGGCGCGGCAAGGGAGGACGAGCAGGAGGCGTTCATACGTTTTGTTACCCAGTATTACTCCCTGTCCAATCCGCCCGCCAGGGAAGTGCTGATATCCATCGAACCTGACGAAAAAGATACGCTGGAGCAGCTTTTAAGCGAGACGGCGGGCAGAAAAGTGAAGCTGCACAGGCCCGAAAGGGGAGACAAGGCCGCGCTTATCCGTATGGCGGAAAAGAACATTGAGGACGCGCGGCTCAAGATAGAGACCCGCCGGGAGAAGCAGCTGGAGCGCACGATAGGCGCGCTGAACGAACTGGCGTGGGAGCTGGAACTTGACGAGGCGCCCCGGAGGATAGAGGGATACGACATATCCAACACCCTCGGGCAGCAGAGCGTGGCCAGCGAAGTGGTGATGATAAACGGTGAATGCCGCCACGACCAGTACAGGCACTATAAGATAAAAACGGTGGAAGGCGCCAACGACTTCGCATCCATGAAAGAAGTGATCACCAGGCGCTTTACCAGGGGGCTCGACGAGATAAAACAGCGCAGGGAACAGGACCTGCCCCTGGAAGAAGGCAATTTCTCCGACTTTCCGGACCTGCTGCTTATAGACGGCGGCAGGGGTCAGCTCAATATGGCGCTGGAGGCGCTCAAAGAACTGGGGCTTTCCATTCCTGCCTTCGGCCTGGCGGAAAGGGTGGACGAGATCGTGCTGCCTGACAGGGAAGATACCATACTGCTGGACAGGCACTCGCCCGCGCTGCACCTGATAGAGAGGCTGATAGACGAGGCGCACCGCTTCGCCATAACCCATCACAGGAAACTGAGGCAGTCCAACTCCATCGCTTCCCGCCTGGAAAAGGTGCCGGGCATAGGCCCCGCCAGAAGGAAAGCCATACTCAATCATTTCAAAACGGTGGAAGCACTGAAAGCCGCGAGCAAAGACGAGATAGCGCGGGTCAACGGAGTGGGTGACGCGTTTGCAAATGCGGTGTACGCGTTTTTGCACGAAAACGAGCCGGCGGAATGACCGCCGGCCCGTTTAATATACCGGATCATACGTATCTTTGCGTGAGTACGTCTATGATGCCACGGGTGGTGAGCCTTAAAGTGGGAATTACCGCGAGGCTCATGAATGAGAGGGTCATGAACGGGTCTATGCCGTCGCTCACGCCCAAGGCGTGGGCGGCCGCCTTCGCGTTCTCAAGCCGCTTGTTGACTTCGTATATGGAGCTGCTGCTCATAAGCCCGGCGATCTCCAGAGGCAGTTCGGCCTTGATCTCCCTGTTCTGCGCCACGCAGATGCCGCCGTGAAGGTAACTGATGCGGTTGGCGGCCGCTGCCATATCCGCGTCGTTCTCGCCCACGACTATGATGTTGTGGCTGTCGTGGGAAACGCTGGTGGCGACGGCGCCTTTTTTCAGGCCGTAGCCTTTCAGATAGCCCAGCCCTATGTGCCCGGTGCCCTTGTGGCGCTCGATAACGGCGATCTTGAGTATGTCCCCTTCGGTGTCTACGCCGTCGGTATAACCGTCATCCGTGGTGATGATCTCGCCCTTGACCATGCCGATCACCGCTTTGCGGCGGGTGTCGAAGAAGCTGGCAGGTGTAAGCTCGTTCACACGGAAGGTGTCAAGCGCCTGCTGGCGCAGGTTCTCGTCTATCTCGGGCTTTTCAAAGTCCAGCACATGGCC
>JAFZLE010000213.1 GCA_017551645.1 Clostridia bacterium
ATGAACATAGACGAATACGCCCTGGTGAACGGCCTGCCCGTGGGACATATGCAGTTTATAGAGATCGCCCGCGAGATCGACAAGCTGGGCGTGAAACTGCTGGTGTTCGACGAGCCCACCGCCGTGCTCACCGAGAGCGAGGCGCAGCAGCTGCTCACGGTCATGCAGAACATAGCCGCCCAGGGCATCGCAATAATCTTCATCACCCACCGCCTGGACGAGGTCATGGCCGCGGCCGACACGATCACTATCCGGCGGGACGGCCAGCTGATCAAGACCCTGAAAAAAGAAGAGACCACCGCCAACGAGCTGGCGGCGCTCATGATCGGCAGGGGCGACGAGAGCTTCATAAAGGTGGAGAGCCGCGACGAGCCGGTGCAGGGCAATATCGCCATGAGCATCCGCAACCTGTGGGTGGACATGCCCGGCGAGATGGACAGGGGCATAGACCTGGACATAACCGAAGGCGAGATATTCGGCATAGGCGGCCTGGCGGGCCAGGGCAAGATCGGCGTGCCAAACGGCATAATGGGCCTGTTTGAGTCCGTGGGCGAAGTCACGCTGTTCGGCGAAAAGCTCGCACTTAACGACCCGGCGGCGGCGCTTAAAGCGGGCATGGCCTTCGTAAGCGAGGACAGGCGCGGCGTGGGACTGCTGCTGGACGAGTCCATAGAAGACAATATCGTGTTCTCCGCCATGCAGGTCAACAGGGAATACCTTAAGCTGGGGCAGAAGGACAGCGCGAAGATACGCGCCTTCGCCCAGAAGATGATAAGCGACCTGGACATCCGCTGCACCTCCCCCGCCCAGCCGGTGGGCACGCTCTCCGGCGGCAACCAGCAAAAGGTGTGCGTGGCGCGGGCGCTGGCGCTGCATCCCCGCTTCATGTTTATAGCGGAGCCCACCCGCGGCATAGATATAGGCGCCAAGCAGCTGGTGCTCGAGACGCTGGTAAAACTGAACCGCGAGCAGCATATGACCATTGTCATGGTGTCCAGCGAATTGAACGAACTGCGCAGCATCTGTGACCACATCGCCATCGTCGCGGAAGGCAAGGTAGTGGACATACTCAAACCAAACGACAGCGATACCGCCTTCGGTTTGGCCATGAGCGGAGTAAAACCCGAAAGGGGGCTGAAGAATGAGTAAGCAGATCCTGTCCGGGCGAAAGCTCGGCGCCCGAAAGATCGCCGCGCTGGTAATGTTCTGCCTGGCGTTCGTGCTTCTGGTCACGAGCGTGACCGGGTACATTTTAAGGGGCAGCCAGGGCGCGAAAAGCAACCTGTACGAGCTGCGCACCGACGCGGTCGTCCACCAGGCGACCCAGGGGCTTATAGACGAGATCGCCCGCCAGGCCCGCGCCGACAAACTGCAGGAACTGCGCGCCGACAAGGCCAGCTTCCGCAAAATGGGCGAGAATAAAAAGAACGAGCTGCTGGACGAAGCCGAAAACCTGGCACGCGCGGAAGCCGAAGCCCTTTACGGAGACCCGGAGATCGCCGACAGGGACGCCTTCAACAGCGCCGTGGAAGCTCTGGAAGGCAAGCTCAAGCTTTCCAGCGGCAGGCGCGCCCAGGAAAGGAACGCGTTCGCCGAAGTCTATATAAGCCTGGTAGACAACGTGGGCAGCTGGACCCAGATAGCGGACAGCGCCGAAAGCGACGACGCGATATTCGAAGAGCTGTGCAAGGTGGAGCCCGACCTTAAAAAGGCGGAGTTCGCCCACATGAAAGCATCCTTCGCCAAGCTCGCCCGCACCAAGGCGGACGAGGAGCGCAAAAAACTGGACAAGGAACTGTACCAGCAGCTGGAAAACGAGATGGCCGGCGCCGTAGGCGACTGGGCCGCGCTGGACGGTCTTGACGACGGCGCGCTCTGGGAGGCCATAATCAAGGACGTGCCCGCCGCTTCCGAGAGGGAAGATTTCAAGGCCGACCTGCTGGCAAAAGCCAGGGAGAATATAGCCAACACCATGGAAGGTGTGGAGATAGTCGTGCAGCAGACCGACAGCGGCACCGCTTCCACCGCCGCGACGCTGGCGGATTATTCCTACTTTGTGGAGACCGCGGAACTGGAAGCGCTCAGCAGCGACACCGAGGCCGCTTATGAGACGCTCTGGACCGAGATCGTAAAGACCGTGCCCCAGCTGGACAGCCTGGGCGCGAAGCTCAAACAGGGAATACGCGACAGCATAGAAAACGTGGTGTGGCCGGGCGGACTGGACTTTTCGGACAGATACAATTCCTATACCGGCGTGGTCGGCACGTCTGAAGCCAAGAGCTCCACGATGCTCGCCTCCCAGGCGGAAAACCTGCTGCTGATGGCCGTGGCGCTGGTGCTGCTGGGCGTGGTGTTCTTCTTCTGGGGGAGCCTGACCGAGCGCTTCGGCGTGCCCCGCACCATAATCACCCTGTTCTTCATCTACCTGTGCCTCGCCGCCAGGTTCTACGACATATCCGTGCCCATGATGATGGGCAACGTGCTGGAAAGAATGACCATGTACGGCGTGCTGGTGCTGGCCATGATGCCCGGCATACAGTGCGGCATCGGCCTCAACATGGGCATGACGATCGGCTGCATAGCAGGCCTGTTCGGCATAGTTATTTCCCTGCAGTACAATATGACGGGCGCCTCCGGCCTGATAATCGCCTGCCTGGTGGGCGTGACCGTCGCGGCTCCCCTGGGCTGGCTGTACTCCAAACTGCTGAACCGCATGAAGGGCAACGAGATGACGATATCCACTTACGTGGGTTTCTCCTTCGTGTCCCTGATGTGCATAGGCTGGATGATGCTGCCCTTCACCAATCCCAAGATAATCTGGCTGCTCAGCGGCCGGGGCCTCAGGGTCACCCACAGCCTGCTGGGTTCCTACGCGCACCTGCTGGACAAATGGCTCGCGTTTGAGGTGGGCGGCATAACGGTGCCCACCAGCGGCCTGCTGTTCCTGGGGCTGTGCTGCCTGATAATGTGGCTGTTCTCCCGCTCCCGCGTGGGTATCGCCATGAGCGCGGCGGGCTCCAACCCCCGTTTCGCCCAGGCCAGCGGCATATCCGTAAACAGCATGCGCACGCTGGGCACGGTGCTGTCCACCATACTGGCGGCGATCGGTATCGTCATCTACTCCCAGTCCTTCGGCTACGCGCAGCTCTATACCGCGCCCAGGCAGCTGGGCTTCATAGCGGCTTCCGCCATACTGATAGGCGGCGCCACGGTGCGGCGTGCCCGGGTATCCCACGTGATCATCGGCGTGTTCCTGTTTGAGGGCGTGCTGGTGTTCGGCCAGCAGATCGCCAACGCGGCGGTATCCGGCGGAGGACTCAGCGAGGTAATGCGCATAATGATATCCAACGGCATCATACTCTACGCGCTCACACAGACGGGAGGTGCTCACCGTGACTAAAGGTATTGGGACACGTGTGCTGGACAATCTGAAAAAATACGCGGTCACCTGGCTGTTTTTGTGCCTGTGCGTGTTCTTCGTGATCGTATCGGGGCTTGACATGAACTATGTGGCCAGCCAGCTGCTGCTGCGCCTGAACCGCAACGCCTTCATAGTCATGGCGCTGATAATCCCCATCGTCGCTGGCATGGGCATCAACTTCTCCATCACCATCGGCGCCATGGCGGCGCAGATAGGCCTGCTGCTCACCATCAACTGGGGCATACAGGGAGTGCCCGGCATACTGCTTGCCGCGGGCATCACGCTGCCTCTGGCGTCCCTGTTCGGCTTCCTGATCGGCTCGCTGCTCAACAAAATGAAAGGGCAGGAAACTATCGGCTCGCTGATACTGGGCTATTTCGCAAACGGCGCGTACCAGCTGCTGTTCCTGTTCATATTCGGCTCAATAATCCCGCTGAACAGCAACGTGACCATAGTCGGCGCCAGCGGCGTGCAGAACACGCTGAACCTGACCGGCGAAGTGGGGCTGTACACCGCCGTGGACGGGATCATGAAGATCGATTTCCTTACGGCGCTGTACGTGCTGGCGGGCTGCGTCACCCTGCTGAACCTGGTGCTGTACCTGTTTAAAAAGGTCAGCCTTAAACGCATGCTGGTCAGCGTCATCGCCTCCGCGGTGATCGTGGGCATATTCCTTATCCCGCCCATCCACAAGGTGTTTGACGGCACCGGCGGACGCAGCATACAGATCCCCCTGGTGACCTGGATAATCATCGGCGCGCTGTGCCTGTTCAACTCCGTTATCATGCGCACGCGGCTGGGCCAGAAGTTCCGCGCCGTGGGCCAGAACCAGACCGTGGCCAACGCCAGCGGCATAAACGTCAACCGCACCCGCGTGATCGCCATAATGATCTCCACGGTGCTGGCGGGATGGGGCCAGATACTGTTCATGCAGAGCGAAGGCATCGGCACTTTCCAGACTTACGCGGCCCACGAGCAGGTAGGCCTGTACGCCGGCGCCGCCATACTGGTGGGCGGCGCGTCCATAGACAGGGCCACGAACCTGCAGGCGCTGCTGGGCACCTTCCTGTTCCACTCCCTGTTCATTACCGCCCAGGCCGCCGCCAGCAACCTGTTCGGCGACAGCGTGGTTGGCGAGTACTTCAGGGCATTCCTCTCCTACGGTGTCATTGCCGTGGCGCTCATACTCTACGCCTGGCGCAGCATCCAGCAGAAAAAGAGCAACCTGCTCCAGCAGGCCGGAAGATAGCCTTAAAACCTGCGACCGGGGCCGCGGCAGATGCCGCCGCTCCGGTTTTTTGTTTCCCGCGTACAGCGGCACAGCCCCCCTGGCAGCGCATTTTATAAAGCGCTTGCGGATTTCATAAGTTTGGTATACAATTCACGCGTAAACAGATAATCATCACAGGAGGACTGTATGCTCAAAACAAACGAGATCAACATCCGCGACCCGTTCGTACTGCTGCGTGACGGCGTTTACTATCTCTACGGCACACGGGGCGGCACCTGCTGGGGACCCGCCGACGGCTTTGACGCGTACACAGGCACGGACCTTGAGAACTGGGAAGGCCCTTTCACGGTCTTTGAGAACGACGGCAGCTTCTGGGCGGACAGGAACTACTGGGCGCCGGAAGTGCACGTGTGGCAGGGCGCGTACTACATGTTCGCCAGCTTCAAAAACGAGGCCCGCCGCAGGGGCACCGCGATACTCAAAGCCTCCTCTCCCCTGGGTCCCTTCACGCCCTGGTCCGACGGCCCAGTGACCCCCGCGGACTGGGAGTGCCTGGACGGCACGTTCTACGCGGATAAGACCGGAAAGCCCTACATGGTGTTCTGCCACGAGTGGGTGCAGGTGGGCGACGGGGAGATCCTCGCCATGCCGCTAAAAAACGACCTATCCGCCCCGGACGGCGCGCCCGCGCTCCTGTTCAAAGCTTCCCAGTCTGCCTGGGCGCGTCAGGTGCACCATTCCTCCGGCAGGGACGGCTACGTGACCGACGGCCCGTTCATGTGGCGGGACAAGGCGGGCAGGCTGCTGTGCCTGTGGTCCTCCCTTTCGGAAAGCGGCTACACCCAGGGCCTGGCGGTGTCGGACAACGGAGAGATAGACGGAAACTTCACCCAGCTGGACCCGCTGTTCACCGGAGACGGCGGCCACGGCATGCTGTTCAGGACCGTATCAGGCAAGACCATGCTCACCCTGCATTCCCCCAATTCCCATCTTAACGAGCGTCCCTGCTTCCTTGAGCTTTTAAACGAATTTTAGTATTAGCGGATTTTCTAAAATTATTTAAGCGTATTTTTATGTATTGACAAATTGTTGTACAAGTGATAACATATAATTGGAGTTGGCCGCCGGATCCCCGTTGGACTGAGCGGCCAAGCATAAATCAAGGAGGACTCTTTTAAATGAAGAAATTCATGACCTACCTGCTTTTGGCCGCCATGCTGCTGTGCTCCGTG
>JAFZLE010000214.1 GCA_017551645.1 Clostridia bacterium
CAGATGTTGTGCACTATGCCCAGCACGCTGTAGCAGTCGCTCAGCTGTTCGACCACCACGCGCACGGCCACCAGGTCCATTATCTGCTCGTAGGTCTTTTTCTGCTCCTTCATCTTGCGGTAGATGGAGTAGGCGTGCTTTATGCGGCCGCTGATCTCAAATCCCTTGAGTCCCTCGGCGTCCAGGGCGGCTTACAGGTCTGTCTGTATGTCGTTTATCAGTTTTTGCTGGGCAGGCGCATTTTCGTCGGTCTGCTGTTTGATGAGCAGGTACTCTGCGGGATCCAGGTATTTGAGGCACAGGTCTTCAAGTTCGCTCTTTATGGCGTACACGCCCAGACGGTGGGCGAGGGGCGCGTATATGTCCAGCGTCTCCTGGGCGATGTCCTGCCGCCGCTGGGGCTTCTGGGTGTCCAGTGTGCGCATGTTGTGCAGGCGGTCTGCCAGCTTGATGAGCACCACGCGGATCTCCCTGGCCATGGCCATGAACATCTTACGTATGGACTCGGTCTTCTGCTGATGCTTGGAGAAGAAGTCGACGTGGTTCAACTTGGTGACACCGTCCACCATCTGGCCGATCTCCGGGGAGAACAGCTTTTCTATGGTCTCCGGGGTCACGCCTTCCACGTCCTCCACCACGTCGTGCAGCAGGCCCGCCGCGATGGTGGCGGGGTCCATCATGATGTCCGCCAGTATCAGCGCCACGTTGGTGGGGTGGCTGAAGTAGGGCTCCCCGCTCATGCGCACCTGCCCCGCGTGCGCCTGCTCGGCATACGCGTACGCCCGGGAGATTATTTCCATATCGTCCCGGGGGTGGTAGCGCGTGGCGTGGGAGATTATCTCCTCCAGCGGCACTACGCGGTTGGGGTTCGTATCGGCAGCGTATTCCTGAATCATTTTGTCCTCTCAGCCGTAAGCAGCCTGAACAGTTCATCGTCCTCGGGGGACTTTTTCTCGTTTGAGACCGTGATCTCCACGGGAGCGTTTTGGGCGTTTATGCTGACCAGTCCCATGCGGGACAGTATCTTAAGACCCAGCGCGGCGCCGACAGGCGGAATGTCCGCACGAACCCGCGCCAGTTCCAGTAGCCGGTCCATATCCGGTATTTTTTCGCTGGAGCGGCTGATGCCCAGCATCACCCGGTACAGTCCCCTGAGCCGGTCGGTGTCGGGGCAGAGGGTGAAAGCCTGGGCCACAGGCAGGCCCTTTATCTGTATGCCCTTTCCGCACAGCCCCTTGGGCACGCCCGCGTAATACACCCGCTTGAAGCGCGCGGGGGGCGTGGACGCAGGGCACACCGCCACACAGTTGAATCCGCGAAGGTCCCGGGGGAACTCCCCGAAACTCAGGTCATATTCCCCGTCCAGCGTTTCCATCACCGCCCGGGCGCTCTCCCCGTCCGCGCAGATGACGCAGCGGGAATAAAGGCCGGAAGAGAAATCGCGCTTCACGTCTTCCGGGCGGGCGTCTCCCAGGGGTGACGCGACTTCCAGCGTGTCTATGAACGCTCCGAAGCGCGCGGGATCTTCCGCGGCGCCCAAAGAAGGAGTGAGCGGCACCGCGCATCTGGCGAGTGCCTGCAGCGAGGTCACGCCCCTGAACTCGTTTACACCGGGGGAATATACCAGCCCCACCCGGGAACCGCTCAGGCTCAGCTTGTCGGCTGCCCTGAACCAGATGCCGGGCAGCCGGCCCTTCTCGCCCGCCAGGGCGAATTTGAGGTGTTCGCCTTCCCGGCCTACCGCGCGGCATTCCGCCATCTCGCCCTCGCTGAGCAGCACGGGGGGAGGATTCTGGCAGCCTGTAGGCTCGAACGCGCTCAGCAGCCCGGCTGTTTCCACGTCCAGCTCGCCCGGATCGCATTTGATGTCGTACTCCACCCGGGGGATCCACTTGCTCCGGTCGTGGGCCTTGGATACATACTCGTTTATGGCCCGGGCGAAAGCCTCGAGCTTGGTCTCGTCCACCCGCAGGCCCGCCGCCATCTCGTGGCCGCCGAAGCGCAGCAGGTGCTCTTTCACATGGCTGAGGGCGTCGTGTATGCTCACGCCCTCTATTGAGCGGCAGGAACCCGTATAGAACTCATCGGAGGGGTTTTCTTTTGTGAGCACTACGCTGGGGCAGTGGTATTTCTCGGTAAGTTTGCTGGCGGCCAGGCCGATGACTCCGGAGTTCCAGCCCTCGCCCTTTACTATGATGACAGGGTCCGCGCTGAAATCCCAGGAAGCGAGCTGGCTCTCCGCCTCGGCGAACGCCCGGGTCTCCTCGCTGCGGCGGGAAGCGTTGAGCTCGTCCAGCTCGCCCGCCAGTTCCAGGCATTTTTCGTAATCAGTCTGGGTGAGCAGCCTGTAGCTCAAAAACGCGTCGCCCATGCGCCCGGCGGCGTTTATGCGTGGGGAGAGCTGGAACGCCACGTTGCCGGCGCTCAGTTCCTTTTCGCCCAGGCCCGCCGTTTCGCACAGGGCGCGCAGCCCAGGCCGCATGGAAAGGTTCATCTTTCTGAGCCCCAGGGACGCGATGACCCGGTTTTCTTCTTTTAGCGGCACTATGTCCGCGATGGTGGCAAGGCACGCCAGGTCTATGTATTCCATGGCCTTTTCCCGGCCGCCCAGCGCTTCCACCAGCTTGAACGCCACTCCCGCTCCGCACAGGAAACCGAAGGGATAACCGCCCAGCAGCGGGTTGACCGTGGGGCAGTCGGGCAGCGTTTCGCCGGGGCGGTGATGGTCGGTGACTATCACTTTCAGGCCTGCCTGCCGCGCCTGCTCGACCAGCTCGCAGGAGGTGATGCCGCAGTCCACGGTGATGAGCAGCCCGCCGTGCCCGGCAAGGTGCTCAACTGCTTCGGCGTTCAGGCCGTAGCCCTCCTTGTGGCGGGAGGGCAGGTACACGCTCACGTCCGCTCCCTTTTCCCTGAGGTAAAGGGAGAGTATGGCGCTGGCGCACACCCCGTCCACGTCGTAATCCCCGTACACGCAGATGTGCTCGCCCGCGCCGAGCGCTTCGTTTATAAGCGCCGTCGCCCTGTCCATGTCGTTTAACAGGAAAGGATCCAGCAGCTGCTCGCGGGTGGGGCGCAGGAACCTTTCCGCTGCTTCAGGACCGGCTATGCCCCGGTTGAGCAGCAGGCGGTGGAGTATGGGGTGCATGTCCAGGGGGCGCTCCCAGAAGACGCCATCCGGGGGCTGGAGCTGCTTAAGCCTTAGCATTATGACTGCCGTCCCCTTCAGGTTCTATGGCTTCGTCTTCTTTATACTTCTCCGCGCGCCTGGCTTTGCGGTTGTCGGAATTCGTCTTGAGCCTTACCCACAGCGGCGCGGCGATCAGGTTGGAGGATACGGTGCCCGCCAGCATGCCCACGATCAGGGGAAAGGTGAATTCCCTTATGCTGGCCGCGCCCAGCAGGTACATGAGCACTACGGTCATAAGGGTGGTCACGGTGGTGTTGACCGTACGGGAGAGGGACTGGCTGACGGATGTATCTACTATAACGGGCTTGTCCGCGTCCTGCATGAGTCTGGCGTTCTCACGCACCCGGTCGAACACCACTATGGTGTCGTTTATGGAGTAGCCCACTATGGTGAGCAGCGCCGCGATGAACGAGGAGTTGATCTGGTACCAGTGGCCCATGAATATCATAAACGCGCTCATTATCAGGGCGTCGTGGGCCAGTGCGACCAGCGCGGCAAGCCCGCTGGGCAGATCGAAGCGTATGGCAATGTATATAAGCATCAGCCCCAGCGCCCATGCCAGGGATTTCAGCGCGTTTTTGACCAGCGTCGCGCTGGAGGTCGCGCCTGCGTGCTCCATGCTCTTGAAGGCGATGTCCGGGTATTTTTCCTTCAAAGCGGCGTTCAGTCCGTCCAGTATAGTTTCGGTGGTGGAGTCGTTCTCGTCCAGTTTCAGGCGTATCAGCAGGCCCGTCATGCCCTGTTCGGTCTGCAGTTTGCTGACCTGGCTGTCGGTAAAGCCCTTCTGGCGGATAAGGCTCGTCACGTCCGCGGTCTCAAAGGTATCGTTGACTTCGTACTCAAGCATGGTGCCGCCGGTGAAATCCAAGCCCAGGCGCAGACCGCCTGCTACCGATACGATAAGCGCCGCCAGTATGATGACGACGGGCACCAGCCTGAGCTTTTTGTACAGCGCCACGGCGGAGAAGCCGGAGAAGTTCCTGTACGGGCGGGTATAAAGACTCAGCTTATCCACGCCCAGCCCCACCGCCAGGGATAAAAGCACCCTGGAGATGACGAGCGCCGAGAACACGCTCACGAACACGCTCACGGCCAGCGTGTAGCTGAAGCCCTTGACCGAGCCGGTGCCGAAGAACATGAGCACGAACGCTGCGATAAGGGTGGTTATGTTGCCGTCAAGTATGGCGGACAGCGCGTTTTTGAAGCCCGCGCGCACCGCGTCGGACAGGGTGTTCTCGCTGTTTTTAAGCTCGTCGCGGAAACGCTCGAATATGACCACGTTGGCGTCCACCGCCATGCCGATGCCCAGCAGTATGCCCGCCAGGCCCGGCAGCGTGAGCTGGATCCTGAACGCGCCCAGCAGCAGCATCACCAGGCAGATGTACCACACCAGGGCGATGTCCGCCATAAGGCCGGGCAGACGGTATATGACCAGCATGAACAGCATGACCAGCGCCATGCCTATTATGCCCGCCCTGACCGCCTTGACTATGGCGTCCTCGCCCAGCGTGGCGGAGATGGCGCGGGTCTCTGTTTCGTGTATGTCCAGCGGCAGCGCGCCGCTCATTATCAGCATGGACAGGTTGGTGGCTTCCTCAAAGCTTTCCGCCAGCGTCATCGCGCTGCCAAGGGTTATCTGGCCCTGGCCGCCGCTTATGCGCTGGGATACCGTGGGCGCGGAGATTACCGTGCCGTCCAGCACTATGCTTATTGGCCTGCCCACCAGCCGGCCGGTGGCGTTGGCGAAGGCCGCGGCCGCTTCATCGGAGAGCTTGAAGCTGACCACGTAGCGGTTGGTGGTGGTATCAAGCGTGGGGGAGACACGGACCAGGTCCTTGCCCTCCATTATCACCCGTCCGCTGGGTTCCTTAAATTCCAGGTGCGCGGGGGTGCCGATAAGCTTGACCACCGCGGAAGGATCGGTCACGTCGGGTATCTCCACCCTCAGAGCGTCCTCGCCCTGCAGGCTCACGCTGGCTTCAGTGTAACCCTGGGAGGAGAGGCGGTTTATGAGCACGTCCCGGGTGGCGGCGAGTTTAGAGGAGAACTCCGCCTCGTCCATGTCGCCCCTGTCGGCGCGGAACACGGTATATACGCCGCCCCGCAGGTCCAGGCCCAGGCTGAGCGCCTCATTCACGGGTTTTACGAGGGTAGTGTCTCCGAAAGACAATCCGCTTAGCGTTACGAACACCAGCGCCACGGTGAGCACGACTGCCGCTGTCAGCGCGATAAGATTCTTTGACTTCATTCTGCCTCCATAACATACTATCCCATTTTATCATCATATTATATAGCCAAAAACAAAATATGTCAATCTCGCGCACGCACGCGCTGGGGTATGGAAATAATCCTGGATTTGTGGTAAAATACTTTATAAGGCGGTGATAAAAGATGGATCTAAAGCGGGCGTGGAAATTTGCCCTGTCCTTTCCAAGCGACCTGACCCACGGGGAAGACCACGTAAAACGGGTGCTGGACAGGTGTATGAAGCTGGCGGACCGCTACCCCTCCGCCGACAGAAAAGCGCTTGCCTGCGCCGCCGTGCTCCACGACTGCGGGCGCGCGGAGGAGATCAACGACCCCGCCGTGCCCCATGCCCCGGCAGGCGCCGCGAAAGCCGAAGCTTTTCTGCTTGAAGAAGGCGAAGAACCTGCCTTTGCGGGCAGGGTCAGGGCGATAATTGCCGCCCATTCCCGAAGGAGCGACGCGGAAAATGGCGGCATCGAGGAAAAGATACTCTTCGACGCGGACAAGCTGGACATGTGCGGCGCGATAGGCATATACCGGGGCATCGCGTACTGCGCGGCGAACTCCCTGCCCCTTAATGGCGAAAACGGAGTGATAGAGACCGTCGAATGGGATACGGAACACGTAGAACACAGCCTGTTTACCCCCGAAGCGCGGGCTATGGCGAAGGAAGGCCTGGAATTCATGCGGGCATTCGCCTCAAGGCTGAGGGCGGAAACAGAAGATAAACGGGAGGCATGAGATGCTGAAATACAAAGAAAGCACATTTGAGACGCTGGAAGGCGAGAGCTGGAAGGACGCTTGCGCCAGGAACGGACTAAGCGACGTGCTGGCGGTGAGCGTGGGCGGACGCCCCGAAGACCTTGGTTCCCCCGCGAAGGGGGAGGCGCATGCGCTGACCTACGCTGACGAAGAAGGCCGCAGGATATACGAGCGCTCCCTGCGCTTCGTGCTGCTGTGCGCGGTCAACCGGCTGATGCCCGGCACCCGCATCCGCATAGAGAATTCCTACGGCATGGGCGTACTGGTCACGGTCAAGGACGCTGACCTGGGGGAAGGCGCCATAAAAAAGATCGAGGCTGAAATGAAGACCATCTGCTCCCAGGCGCTGCCCTTCACGCTTACGGAAGTGTCCAAAGAAGAGGCGATAGCGTACTTCAATTCTGTGGGCCAGACGGACAAGGCGGATCTGCTCTCCTGGCGGCAGAAGCCCACCTTCCGCCTGTACGAGTGCGACGGCATAAAGAACTATTTTTACGGCGTGATGGTCACGGATACATCCAAGGTGAACGTATTCGCCCTGAGCCCCGTGCCCAAGGGTTTCGTGCTGAGACTGCCCTCTGCGGACCGGCCCGACCGGCCCGCGCCGCTCAGTGACACCCGGAAACTGCTGGAGACCTACACCGAAAGCAACAGCTGGATAAAGATACTGGGCGTGGAGAACGCTTCAGACCTTAACCGTCTGACCCGCAGCGGGGAGATACGGGAGTTCATACGGGTCAACGAGGC
>JAFZLE010000022.1 GCA_017551645.1 Clostridia bacterium
GGCTTCTGGCACAAAAAGATATACCCCAACCAGATGTGGCTGGACGGGCAGCACATGTGCGTGCCCTTCTACCTTATGTACGAAACGGAGTTCGGGCATGACGCAAGCGCGATAGACGACGCGGCGAACCAGCTGATACTCGCCTACGAAAAGACCTACGATCCCGCTACGGGCCTTAACCGCCACGCCTGGAACGAGGACAGGCTGCAGCCCTGGGCGGACAGGGACACCGGCCTCGCCCCCCACGCCTGGGGCAGGGCCATGGGCTGGTACACGGTGGCGCTGGCGGACAGCCTGGAGCTGCTGCCCAGGGACAATAAATACTATCCCCGCGTGCTTGAGATATTCAATAAGGTCAGCGAAAAGCTGCTCTCCGTAAGGCATGACGGTGTGTGGTACCAGGTGCTGGACTGCCCGGACAGGCGGGGCAATTACCTGGAATCCTCCGCCAGCTGCCTTATCACCTGCGCCATATTAAAGGGCGCGCGGCTGGGCCTGCTGCCCGAGGAATTTGGGAAGGAAGCGCAGTACAGCTTCAGGCAGGTGCAGCTCAACTTCCTGGGCCGGATGGACGACGGAGAATTCTTCATCGCCAAGTGCTGCAAGGTGGCGGGGCTGGGCAACACGCCCTACCGGGACGGCTCCTTCGATTACTACATGAGCGAGGACATAATCAAAAACGACCTGAAGGCCGCGGGCGGTTTTCTGCAGGCGGCGGTGGAATACGAGCTGGCGCGAAAGTAAGGAGGTCACATGAAGCTTCTGTACGCGGGCGCGGTGAGCGCGGCGCTGCTGGTGGACGAACAGGGGGACTATTTTGCCCGGGAAGCGTACACGCTGTACGTGAACGGCCGCCCCGTGAAGGGCGACACCAGCGTCATCAGCCTGTACGGGCTTATCCCCGGCACGGAGTACGAGATCGTGAACGGGGACGAAAAGCTGTGCTTCAACACCCGTATAGAGTACTGCTGCCTGAACGTCAGGGATTTTGGCGCGAAGGGCGACGGCATACATGACGACACTCCCGCCATACAGGCCGCCATAGGCGCGTGCCCGGATAACGGCAGGGTGCTGATACCGGAGGGCAGGTACAACGTGCTGCCCCTGTTCCTTAAAAGCAATATCACGCTTGAGATCGCCTCGGGCGCCGAACTGCTCCTGTCCACGGACCGCGCCGCCTTCCCCCTGCTGCCCGGCAGGGTGGACGCGGACGACCCCCACGGGGAATACCTTATCGGCGGCTGGGAGGGCGACGCCCACGTGTGCCACGCCTCCGCCATAAACGGCTTTGGGCTCAAGAACATAAGCATTATAGGCGAGGGCACCGTGAACGGGCGGGGCTTCGAGGCGGGCTGGTGGCTCAACCCCAAGACGGGGGACAAGCCCGCGCGCCCGAGGATGCTGTACTTAAGGGACTGCGAGAACGTGACCGTGCAGGGCGTGCACTTCATAAACTCGCCATCCTGGAACCTGCATCCCTGCTTCAGCAAAAACCTGTCTTTCATAAGCGTCAGGGTCACTGCACCCTGGAACAGCCCCAACACCGACGGCTTCGACCCGGAGAGCTGCAGGGGCGTGAAGGCGCTGGGCATGCGCTTTTCCACGGGTGACGACTGCATCGCCATAAAGAGCGGCAAGATGTACATGGGCAGGGAGTATAAGACCCCCTGCGAGGACATAGAGATCGCCTACTGCCGCATGCTGGACGGCCACGGCGGCGTGACCGTGGGCAGCGAGATGAGCGGCGGCGTAAGGCGCGTCAGGGTGCACCACTGCCTTATGGAGGGCAACGACCGGGGACTCAGGGTCAAGACCCGCCGGGGCAGGGGCAAGTGGGGCGTGATAGACGACATAGTGTTCCAGGACGTGAAGATGCGCCGGGTCAAGGCGCCCATGACGGTGAACGCCATGTATTTCTGCGACGTGGACGGCAAGACCCCCTACGTGCAGAGCCGCGAGAAACAGCCCGTGGACGAGGGCACGCCCACAATAGGCAGCGTGGTGTTCGAGAGGGTGGAGGCTACCGACTGCCAGGCGTGCTGCGCGTACATGCTGGGCCTGCCGGAAAACCCCGCCCATGAGCTTAAGCTCAAGGACTGCGTGTTCACCATGGACGAACACGCTTCGCCCATGAGCCCCATAATGTCCTGCGGCGTCGACCCCTGCGTGAAAAAGGGCATCTACGCCCGCTTCGTGGACAGGGTCACGCTGGAAAACGTGACATTGACGGGCGTGGAAGGGGAAGAGATAATAGCGGAAGACGTGGGCGAGGTCAGCCGCAGCTGAAGCAGCCGCAAAGCCGCACACGTGCGGCTTTTTTGTGTGTTGCCCGGCCCTTGCGGATCCTTCAAAAGTGCGGTATACTGTTTTTGCCCGCGCCTGGCGCGGGCATAGCCGGCCGGGTCGTTAAAGAGGAGGCATGATCGTGTACGAGCAGTACGTTGAAAGCTTTTTCGCGAGCATCCCATATTCCGAGGAAGCGTTCAAGGCTAAAACGGCAATAATAAAAGCGCTGGGAGCGAGTCCCGAGGCGAAAGACGGCGATTTCGAGGCGCTGGTCAAAAAGTATCCCGACTTAAGGTCCCTCGCCGCGCTGGCCGGATACGCCGAAAGCGACGTGGAGAAGTGGAAGAGCACCCACGGCCTCGTAAGGCGCGAGGAGGCGAAAAAGTCCTTCAAAAAGACTCGCCGGAACGCGTACCTGTTTATGGTGCCTGTGGCGCTGGCACTGTCCTGCGCGGCGTTTTTCGCTTTTTATCTGGAAATATACCACCTGATGGTCTGCGCGCTGCTGCTGGGCCTGGCGTACCTGATCTACAGAAAGAAGCCTGCTCTGCCCGGCGGCAGCCTGTCCCTCGAAGCTTACAACTACGTGCGCGATATCCGGGACAAATACGTCAAAAAGCTTATAAACACGGTATTTCTGGGCATCGGCGTGATCGCGCTGCTCATATACACCGGCCTGATGCTCGGTTCCAACAACTCCAAAGCCTCCGAGATGTTCGAATTCGTGGTTTCCAACATCTTATATATAGAGGTGCTCACGGTGCTGCTGGGGAAGAA
>JAFZLE010000215.1 GCA_017551645.1 Clostridia bacterium
ACGGGTTTTTCGGGGGAGGCAGCACCACTGTGACGCCCGTGTGGCAGCTGCCTTCATCCACGGTACAGTGGCCCACCCGCACGCCGGGCACGTCGCTTATAAGGTTCCTTTCCCCGTGGCGCAGTCTGCCTACGGCCATGTTCATGGCGGCACCTCCAAATCTAACATACCCATCAGTATACAACAAAACCCGGCAAATGAAAAGCGCGGAGCGGGGAAAAAATACAGCCCGGCGGCACGGCTGCCGAAAAGGATAACACAGTGTGTATAGTGTAAAAAAACAGACAACATTTTTGGATAATAATGTGGACTTTATGAACATGATGTGATATAATTCAGTTTACGGTCGATAGGATCGGCCATGCACTGACTTACACGAATATACGGCATGCACGGAGGACAGCCCGCTTTCGCAGGCTTCCCCGCAGGTATAGCCGGAAGAGGTAGTTTTATGACAGACAGGCGGCAGGGCGCATACGCGGTCAAGCCGAAGCCCAAGCGCAAACTCTCACTGCGCATAAGGGACAACTGGCAGATGTACGTATTTCTGTCGATACCCCTGGCGTGGCTGCTTCTGTTCAAGTACGAGCCCATGTACGGCACCATCATCGCCTTCAAAAAATACGACTTCTCCGTGGGCATAATGGGTTCGCCCTGGATCGGCCTCAGCAATTTTATCAAGTTCTTCAATTCTTACCAGTTCGAGAGGGTGGTGGGCAACACCCTGTACCTGTCCGTGGTGCAGATGGTGCTCACTTTCCCCATACCCATCATTTTCGCGCTGATGCTCAACTCCGTGCTCTCCCGCAGGTACAAAAGCGCGGTGGAGAACATAACCTACATGCCCCATTTTATCTCCACGGTGGTGCTGGTAGGCATAATCAACCGCGTGCTGGACATAAACACCGGCATGATAAACAACGTGCTCAACTATTTCAAAATCAACTTCGACACCAACATGTTTATCGGCGGCCCGAACTTCCGCATACTGTACATACTGTCCGGCGTGTGGCAGTCCACCGGCTGGGGCTCCATAATCTACATGGCGGCGCTCTCCAGCGTGGACCCGGAGCTGCACGAAGCCGCCACCATAGACGGCGCCAGCCGCTTTAAGAGGGTGTGGTACATAGACCTGCCCACTATCATCCCCACCATCGCCATCACGCTGATACTGCGCTGCGGCTCGCTTATGTCCATCGGCTTCGACAAGGCATACCTCATGCAGAACGACACCAACCTGGTGGCCAGCGAGGTCATCTCTACTTACGTTTACAAGGTGGGCCTGACCGCCGAGAGCGGCCCCAGCAACACCAGCTACGCCACCGCCATAGGCATGTTCAACTCGGTGGTCAACCTGATCGCGCTGCTCACGGTGAACAAGATCGCCGACAAGGTGAGCGGCAGCGGCCTGTGGTAAGGAGGCGGGAACATGACTGCTAAGACTGTGACCGCCGCCAAACGCGCGGCAAACAACACGATAAGGATCTCCGCGGGCGACAAGGCGTACTACACCGTAGTGTACTCGCTGCTGGGGCTGTTTACGCTGCTGATAATAATGCCGCTCATAAACGTGGTGGCCAACTCCTTCTCCTCCCAGGACGCCGTGGCGTTCGGCTGGGTCACTTTCTGGCCGGTGGATTTCACGTTCAAAGGCTATAACGCCGTGTTCGCCTACAAGGGCATATGGACCGCTTACGGCAACACCTTCTTTTACGCCATAGTCGGCACGATACTGAACCTGTCCATGACCATGATCTGCGCATACCCGCTGGCAAGGAAGAGCATACCGGGCCACGGTTTCATAACGGGCCTGTTCATGTTCACCATGTTCTTCGGCGGCGGCACCATCCCCAACTACATACTGGTCAGGGGGCTGGGCATGATAAACAGCCGCACCTCCATGATTATCCCCGGCGCGATGAGCGTGTACAACATGATAATCGCACGCACCTTCATAAACAACATCCCCTCGGAGCTGGAGGAGGCCGCCAAGATAGACGGCTGCTCGGACTTCAAGTACTTTTTCAACATGGTGCTGCCCCTGTCGGGCACGGTGATGGCGGTATTGGCGCTGTACTACGCCGTGGGCCACTGGAACGACTATTTCACCGCGTTTTTGTACCTGAAGGACCAGGAAAAGATGCCACTGCAGATGGTACTGCGGGCGATACTTATCAAAAACTCCTTCAACACCGAGGCGCTGGCGTCTTCGGCGCAGGAACTGCTCTACAACCAGTCCCTGCAGGACCTGCTCAAGTACTGCTTCATAGTGGTGTCCACCCTGCCCATACTGGTACTGTATCCCTTCGTGAAAAAGTACTTCGTCAAGGGCGTCATGATAGGCGCAGTGAAAGGCTGATTCAAGCGGGACGTTTTTCCCGTTGAATAAATTCTAAGGAGGTTTCGCAAATGAAACACAGTAAACTGCTTTGCCTGGTGCTGGCACTTGTGTTCGTGCTGGGGCTGGCAGCTCCCGCCATGGCAGACGGCCTGTCCGCCGCGGGCGAGTACCCCATCTGGACCGGCGATGAGCCCTATGTGCTCAAAGTGCTGGTAGCTTACAACGCGCACGTATCCGACTGGGACGACAACACCTTCACCAAATGGGTGGAAGAGAAGTGCAACGTCGACCTGCAGTTTGAGTTCCTGCCCGAAGTTGAACCCAAGCAGAAGCTCATCATCGACCTGGATACCAACGAAGAGCTGCCCGACGTAGTCATCTACGGCCTGTCCGTGGCCGAAGCCTACAACTACGGCAGCAAGGGCAAGTTCGTCAACCTGAAAGAGTTCTTTGACGAGGGCGTGATGGTGCAGTGCGACAGCGCCGTGGAGCGTTTCCCCACCTGGAACCTGATCACCAACATCACCAACTCCGACGGCTCCATCTACGCGGTGCCGAAGATCCAGGCTTCTCCCCAGAACGAGACCAAGTATAAGCTCTGGATAAACAAGACCTACCTGGACAACCTGGGCCTCGAGATGCCCACCACCACCGATGAGCTCTACGACATGCTGGTCGCCTTCCGCGACAACGATGCCAACGGCGACGGCGATCCCAACGACGAGATCCCGCTGCTGGGCTCTCCCTCCTCCTGGGGCTCCAACCCCGTCAAGTTCCTGACCAACGCCTTCGTGGCTGAGGATGACCGCGACATGTGGCTGATCAAGGACGGCCATGTCGAGGCTTCCTACACTCAGGACGAGTGGTTCGACGCCCTCGAGTACCTGAAGAAGCTGGCTGATGAGAAGCTGCTGGCTCCCGAAGCGTTCACCTACGGCCGTCCCGAGATCAAGGCTGTGGCCGGCACCGCGGGCAACAAGGTCGGCGCCCTGTTCGATTCCTCCCTGGGCTTCTTCGGTTCCGACACCGAGGAACTGGTCGAGGCGAGGCTGCGCTTCTGGCCCGCCGAGCCGCTGACCGGCCCCGAAGGCGTGAGCTACGTGTCCTACAACCAGTCCTCCACCAGCCCCCTGTGGTTCGTGACCAGCTACTGCAAGAACCCCGAGCTGGCTGCCAGAGTCGGCGACTGCATGTTCTGCGAAGAAGCGTACATGCTGGGCCGCTTCGGCGTGGAAGGCGAGAACTGGATCAAGACCGAGGACTACCTGGCCAAGCATCCCAATGCCGAGATCTCTACCAGTATCGAAGGCTATGAGCCCACCTACGTTTCCGAAGACAGCCACATGGGCGAGATCGTGAACGTGTTCCTGACCGCCCAGAACGTGAACTGGTTCGACCAGATGCCCACCTTCTCCGGCGTGTCCGACTATCACGGCGGCTTCATCAGCAAGTATGAGGACGGCTACGAGATCAACTGGGAGAACAGCGGCGGCGTGCGCCAGAACGGCATCACCGGTATCTACCAGCAGCATGCCCCGACCCTGGACGGCACCTACTGCCCGAACCTCAACTTCACCACTGACGAGCTGGACGAGATCAGCGAGATCCGCGCCAACATCAAGAGCTTCGTGAACGAGCAGCGCACCAACTACATCCTGGGCCGTGAATCCTATCTGTCCGATAAGGACGCGTTCCTGGCTGAGCTGGAAGAGATCGGCCTGAGCAAACTGCTCGAGGTCGCCGATGCCGCTTACCAGAGGCAGTACGTGGACTAAACCAAACAAAAGGCGGCGGGGGGAGATCCCCCCGCTGTTTTTTTGCAATAATCGTCCCGACAGGCGCAAAAGCGGCGCGTGATGTGGTATAATGCAGGCAGCAACAAATGAAAGGCGGTTTGCGGTGGACAGACTGTTGATTCGGGGCGGCACGGTGCTGGACGGCACGGGCAGGCCGGGCTTTGAGGCGGACGTGGAAGTAAAGGACGGCGTGATAACGGCGGTCGCTCCCCGTCTGCCCGCGGGCGCGGCGGACAGGGTGCTCGATGCCCGGGGGCTCGCCGTGGCGCCCGGCTTTATAGATGCCCATGCCCATTCGGATACCATGTTCCTGAAGGACGACAGCGGCGCGTCCAAGCTGTTCCAGGGCATCACCACGGAGATCTCCGGCAACTGCGGCTCCAGCCCCTTCCCATATCCGGAGGGTGAAAAAGAGGCGGGCAGCTGGCGCTGCGCCTCGTTCGGTGAGTTTCTGGACAGGTTTGACAGGGAAAAATGCCGCATGGCGGTCAACCAGGCGCTGCTGGTGGGCCACGGCAGCCTGAGGGAAAGCGTGGTCGGAGCCGATGACCGTCCGGCCACAGAAGCGGAACTGGAAGAAATGTATCGCCTGCTGGACGAAGACTTGAGCCAGGGCGCCTGGGGCATGTCGCTGGGGCTGGAGTACGCCCCGGGCTGCTTTGCCGACACCCGTGAACTCGGTTTCCTGGCGGGCGCGGTGAAAAAGCACGGCGACACAGTGACCTGCCACATGCGCAGCGAGGGGCTGCACATAGGCGAGGCGATAGACGAGCTTGTATCTATAGGCAGGGAGTCCGGCGCGCACGTACACATATCCCACCTTAAGCTGGACAATCACAGTGTGCACGGCAAGGCGCGGGAAGTGTGGGAACGCGTTCTGAGCGCCCGGGAATGCGGCGTGGATATCACCGCGGACGTGTACCCCTACACCGCCTCCAGCACCACGCTCACTATACGCTGCCCCAGGTGGAGCCTGGACGGGGGAGACGAAGCGCTGCTCGACCGCCTGGCAGGGCCCCGGAGGCGGGAGATAGTCGAGGGCATACGCGCCCATTATCCCACTGCCGCCCGGGCGGAGACCTGCCTTTTCAGCGACGACGGGGGGCTCTGGCCTGAGATAGTGGGAAAGACGCTCAAGGAAGTGGCCGAGACCATGCTTTGCACACGGGATTACGCCGAGGCGGCGGCGCGGGTCATAGAGCGCACGCGGGCGCGGGTATGGTGCGTGTTCTTCGTAATGAGCGAAGCGGACATGCTGTATTTCCTGTCCCGGGACGTGAGCGTGGGCTCGGACGGCCGTGCGCTGCCCGCCGACACCGAAAAGGTGGGCGGCAAGCCCCATCCCCGTTCCTACGGCGCTGTGGCGGAGTTCTTCCGCCTGGCGAGGGAAAAGCGCCTGTGCACCCCGGAGGAAGCCGTTAAAAGGGTGACGCTGGACACGGCGACGCGTTTCGGCGTCACGGACAGGGGGATCATTTCCGTAGGCAAAAAGGCGGACATCACGGTGTTCGACCCCGGAGCCATAGCTCCCCGTGCCACCTATCTCGACCCCGTGCGCACGGCGGCGGGGGTAAAGCAGGTGGTGATAAACGGGGGCGTGGCGCTGGAAAACGGTATCCAGACGGAGTTCCGCGGGGGCAGGTTCCTGAGAAAAAACAGCCGATAAGGCACTTTGGAAAGCAAAAAAACGGCAGGGGCGGACCCTGCCGTTTTTATGATATGCCGCCTACTCCAGGAAGCTCTGGGGCAGCTCGCCCGTAAGGGTGATTATGGTCACCCGGGGCGGGTTGTTGAGGCGCCCCGTGAACACGGTGCGGGAGTTGTTGCCCAGCCCCTGCGTGGTGTACACCTGTATGCCGTCCACGCTGCGCAGCCCCTGCAC
>JAFZLE010000216.1 GCA_017551645.1 Clostridia bacterium
AACAGCGCGATCGAATTGTCTATTGAGGAACTTGAGAAGTATTCAGGCTACGTTTCTTGGATCGACGTTTGTAAAAACTGGCAGGAAACAGTCTGACATGGACAGTGACAATAAACAAGCGGCGGGCAGTGAATCTACCCGCCGCTTTTGTATGGGTTTTACATCATATCCTTCGGACTCACATTGTCCATGTCGTCGAATTCCTGGTTCTCGCCGCACATGCCCCAGATGAAGGCGTAGGAAGAGGTGCCCACGCCGCAGTGGATGCTCCAGGATGGGGAGATCACCGCCTGCTCGTCGTGCATGATGATGTGGCGGGTCTCCTGGGGCTGGCCCATCATGTGGAACATGATGTTGTCGCCCAGGTTGAAGTAGAAATACACCTCCATGCGGCGCTCGTGGGTGTGGCAGGGCATGGAATTCCAGTTGCTGCCAGGCTCAAGCTCGGTAAGCCCCATGCACAGCTGGCAGGTCTTTAATACCGCGGGGTGGATGTACTGGTTGATGACCCTCTTGTTGCAGGTCTCCACGCTGCCCAGGGGGCGCTTGGCGGCGTCCTTTATGTTTATCTTCTTGTTGGGATAGGTCTGGTGGGCGGGGCAGGAGTTGATCCAGTATTTGGCGGGGTTAGCGGGGTCGAGGCTCTCGAATTCCAGCGTCTTTATGCTCATGCCCAGATACAGGCCGTCCCGGGGCGCCAGCTCGTAGGTGTCACTGTCGGCGTATACCCTGCCGGGACCGCCCACGTTGATTATGCCCATTTCCCTTCTCTCAAGGAAGTACTGGCTGGCCAGCTCCTTGCCGCCGGTCAGGGCCACTTTGGTGTCCACGGGCATTATGCCGCCCGCGATGATGCGGTCGAAGTGGGAGTAGGTCAAAAGCGCCTCGTCCTTTTCGAACACCTTCTCGATAAGGTACTGCCGGCGGAGCTTCTCCGTGTCGTACCATCTGGCGTCCTGGGGATGGGAGGGGTAACGGATGTCAAGCTTCATAATAAGTCCTCCGTGAACTGAATTGATTTATCTCTGCACTCTGCCCGTGCCGCTGCCGCGCATAAGGGATTCGACCTCTTTCGCGCTTACCCGGTTGTAGTCACCGGGGATGGTGTGCTTTAAGCAGCTGGCGGCCACGGCGAATTCCAGCGCGTCCTGTTTGGCAGCGTAGGTGTTGAGGCCGTAGATGAGCCCCGCCGCGAAGCTGTCGCCGCCGCCGACCCTGTCCACGATGTCGGTGATCTGGTACTTGCGGGAAAGGATGAACTCTTTGCCGTCGTACAGGCAGGCGCTCCAGTTGTTGTGGTTGGCGGAGATGCTCTCCCTAAGGGTGATGGCGATGGTCTTTACGCCCGGATACTCCTTGAGCACCTGTGAGGCGATGCTCCGGTAGGCGGAGGTGTCGATCCTGCCTTCGTCCACGCTGCCCGCGGTCTCCGCGGAGATGCCCAGCGTCTTCTGCACGTCCTCCTCGTTGGCGATTATCACGTCGGCCAGGCGGGTGAACTCGGGCATAACTTCCCGGGCGGTCAGGCCGTACTTCCACAGGTTCTTGCGGAAATTCAGGTCAAGGCTCACGCTGACGCCCTTTTGCTTTGCCGCCTTCACGCCTTCCAGCGCCAGTTCCATGGCGCCGCGGCTTATAGCGGGGGTGATGCCGGTGACGTGCAGCCAGGTGACGCCCTCAAGGCACTTGTCCCAGTCTATGTCGCCGGGGGATGCCAGGCTTATGGAGGAATATGCCCGGTCGTAGATCACCTTGCTGGGGCGCTGCACCGCGCCGCTTTCAAGGAAATAGATGCCCACGCGGCCGTCCTTTTTGGCTACGAGGCGGGTATCCACGCCAAAGCTTCTGAGCTCTTTAAGGCACGCGGAAGCGATGTCGTTGTCCGGCAGCAGGGTCACGAAGGCTGCGTCCATGCCGAAATTGGCAAGGCTCACCGCCACGTTGGCTTCGCCGCCCCCGAAGGTCGCCTCAAGCAGGGGAGACTGGAACAGCCTTTCGTTTCCGGGATTCTTGAGCCGCAGCATTATTTCCCCGAAGCATACGGCGCGAAAAGACATAACTATCACCCTTTCGGTTTTTTCTTTCCTTTATTGTAGCATCATTCCCTCCCGTTTGCAAGCGGGTTTTACATGGGCTTAATAATATAAGTATTGACACGGGACCGGAGCGTGATTATAATAGTCAAAGATGGTCAAACAAGACCGTCTTATCATTGAATAACAATGGGAGGGGATAAAATGAACGCTGAGAAATATACCAGAAAATCGCTGGAAGCGCTGCAGCTGGCTCAGCAGACCGCCCTGAAATACGGTTCCCAGCAGATAGAGCAGCATCACCTGCTCTACGCTCTGCTCACACAGGACGGAGGGCTCACGCCCGAGATCTTTAAAAAGCTGAACGTGGACACCCGCCGCTTTACCGACGACTGCTTAAAGGCGATAGAACGAACGCCCAGGGTCAGCGGGAGCGGGCGCGAAATGGACAGGGTGTACATTTCCAGAGACGTGAATGACGCGCTCATCGCCGCCGAGGGTGAGGCGGAGCGCATGAAGGACGAGTTCGTGTCCGTGGAGCACGTGCTGCTGGGGCTTATCCAGTGCGCAGCCGGCGAGACCGCGAAAC
>JAFZLE010000217.1 GCA_017551645.1 Clostridia bacterium
GCGATGCGGGGCTGTACGTATCACCCTTGAACCGCACGGAGGGCGTGCTCACGCGTGAAAGCGCCAACGAGAACGTGCGAAAACTGGCGGGCACTGCGCAGCAAAGCGCCTCCCAGAACGGCACCGTAGTCAGCCTGACTGCCCAGAACGGCGAGCAGGTCAAAAATACGGCCGTATCCCCCGCCGTGCCGCTGTACAAAAACCCTGAATTCTGGTTCTATATGTGGCTGGGCGGCGCGCTGATCAGCTTTGTGGGCACGATCGCCAGCTTCGGGCGCTTCAGGCGGCTGCTTTACAGGACGTTAAAGCCCGCCAAGCCCCTGGACAGTTCCGTATTGAACGCCCTAAACGCTTCCCCCTTCCCAGCGCTGTACCGCTCCGACAAAGTTAGCACCACGGTACTGCTGGGGCTTATCAGGCCGGTGATTGTGCTGCCCGACAGGGAATACACTTCCGACGACCTGGACCGCATATTAAGGCACGAGCTCACCCACTACCGCAGGGGCGACCTGGCCCTCAAGTGGCTGCAGACGCTGGTGTACGCCGTGCATTGGTTCAATCCCCTGGTATACCTGTTCCGCGCCCAGACCACGCTGTACTGCGAGCTGAGCTGCGACCAGAAACTGCTTAAGCGCATGGGTCGGAACGACAAACAGTCCTACGGCGAGCTTCTGTTAAACCTCGCCGCGGACAGGGCGCTTCCCCGGCGGGTGATAGCCGTGAGCTTCACCACCCAGAAGCGCGATCTGAAAGAAAGGTTGGTTCAAATAATGACTTTTAAGAAACTTGGAAAACAGGCGCTGGCGCTGAGCCTCGCCGTGGTCATAGCCATATTCGGCTGCGCGTTCGTGCTGGGCCCCGCGAAGGCCAGTTCCGCCGCCGACGCCGATAAAGAGATCGCTTACCAGACCATCAATGTGAGCACCGTGGACGAATTCATCGCTGCCCTGGGCAGCAACCGCAAGATAGTGCTCGCTCCCGGCAAATACGACGTAAGCACCGCCACCGGTTACGGGACCGCCCAGGGCGAAGAGTACTTCTGGGATTACACCTACGGCGACGGCTACATACTGACGCTGGACACGGTCAGCAACCTGACCATCGAGGGCGAAAGCGGAGCGGACGAGACCTGGATCGTGACCCGTCCCCGCGACGTGGCGGTGCTCAGCTTCATGGGCGGCAGCAACGTCACCCTGCAGGGTGTGACCGTTGGCCACACCATCCGACCGGAAGCCTGCCAGGGCGCGGTGATCTCCCTGTACGGCTGCCGCAACACACTCATCAAGGACAGCGTGCTCTTCGGCTGCGGCACCATCGGCATACAGGCCAACGAGTGCTGGAAGCTCCGCTGCGAAAACACCATAATCAAGGAGTGCACCACCGGCGCCATCGAGATCTACAGCTGCTACGACGTCGCATTCGATCACTGTGAGTTCCACGACATCAAAGCCCACGACGGCTATCCCGGGCTCTACGTGATCGAGAGCTACAACAACACCTTCCTGGGCATCTACAACACCGACATCTACAGCAATTACGTGAGCTGCCTGGTGGAGTCCTCCAACTGCAACGGCTTAACGCTGGCGGGCTGCCATGTGTATGACAACCAGGTGAGCACCGGCTTCAGGGTGTACGGCGACAACCTGACAGTGGAAGGCTGCGAGTTCAAAAACAACAACCTGACCGCCTCCAACTGGTTCGGTCCCGAGTATGAGAACGTGTTCGACCTGGACGGCGAGCCCATGGATGCCGAAGCCCTTCAGAACATGCAGTGGGCTGAGTTCCCCCTGTCCGAGCAGACCCTGACGGATATAGAAAGGCCCGAGGGCAAAAAGCTCGCCGACGGCACCACCGAGTACCACGTCTCCACCCCGGACGAGCTGCTGGCCTGCCTGAGCAGCGACAGCGTGATCTATCTGGAGGGTGACTCTTTCGAGCTTTCCGCCGCAAAGGCTTACGGCGGGGAGGGCAGCGCGTACTATTACTGGATGCAGTGCTATGACGGCTATGAGCTGGTGCTGATCGGCGTGAACAACATGAAGCTGATAGGCGCGAACAGCAAGACCCATGTGGAACTCATGCCCCGCTCCGCGGACGTGATGGCCTTCAAATACTGCAGTGACATCACCCTGGAAAACCTAGTGCTGGGCCACATCAAAGGCGCGGGCAGCTGCACCGGCGACGTCATCTCCTTCATGGGCTGCGACACCTGCACCCTCAACAACTGTGAGCTGTACGGCTGCGGCGTGAACGGCGTGAACGCCTTCGGCAGCGTTGACATCCACATCGACAACAGCGAGATCTATGAGTGCAGCTCCTTCGCCGCGGTAGTCAGCGACTGCGAAGGCACCCAGTTCAACAACGTGACCATCCGCGACTGCGGCTCCAACAGCATCCAGACCCAGCGCTGCCGCGTGATGTTCAGCGGCACCACCTACTACAGCCCTGACTACGTGCCTGAAAGCTACTATGACGAGTACTATTACTACGACGAAAATGGCGAGTACGGCGAATACAGCTATTACGACGACTACGGCACGGCCGTGGAGCTGTACGGCATCGAAGCCCCGGAAGAAGCCTACGAAAAGGAGCCCTATTCCGAAGAAATGCCTGATGTGGAAGGCGACATCTAAATAAACAAATCAAAAATAAAACGCCGCCGCGGGAACAGATCCCGCGGCGGTTCCTTTTTTATGGAGGGTTTATTTCACGCACGCAGCTTAAGATACTCCCTGAGCACCCTCACGCCCTCCACGGGCGGGCAGAAGCGGCAGCTTTCGCCCTGTATCTCGGCCCAGACCGTGTCCAGGTCAAACCACTGTACCTCGTCCACCTCCGAAGCCTGGAGACAGAGCGCAGAGATGTCCACCGGTTCTTTGTACACGTATACCCACGTCACCTCATTGTCCCTGAACAGGCGGCCGTGGAACTCCTTTTCGTACCTGATGCGGAAGCTTCCGGCGTAACGCAGCTGCCCGGGCGCGGCACTGATGCCCAGTTCCTCCTTAAGCTCCCTGAGCGCCGACTCCAGCGGTCCGCATCCCGCGGGTATGTGCCCCGCGGAGGAAGTGTCGTACAGCCCGGGAAACGATTCCTTGTCCATGCTGCGCTTTTGCAGCAGCACGTCGTATCCCCGTCCGTTCTCCCTTATCACCCACACGTGCGCCGTGCGGTGGCGTATGCCTTCCCGGTGCGCTTCGTCCCGGCTTACGCTGCTGCCCGTTGGGTGCCCGTCCGCGTCTACAATATCAAGGTATTCCATATCAGATACCGTGTTTCCTCCCATATCTCAATGTTTAGCCGTACGATCGCCTGCTCACTTTGCCCGGACCGCCAACGCTTCGCGGACAGCGCTCCAGCTTTCCGCGTCGACCTCAGCGTTGCCCGAGAATTCATACCCGCTGACATCGCTCAGGTCGCGGATACGGTATTCTCCCGCGTTGAACCATGTATTGTCCCTGACCGTCA
>JAFZLE010000023.1 GCA_017551645.1 Clostridia bacterium
CAGTTTGAGCCCCGCTTTCGTGCTTCGAATGCCGATCTGCGTCAAAGTATCCAGGTCGCAGATGCCGCCGCCGTAGGGACGTCCCTTGGAATCGTAGGGGTCGTTCCACAGCCGGGCGCGGATGTGGGTGATGCCGTTTTGTTTGAGCAGGGCGAATATGTCCGTTTCATTCCCGTCAAAACCGTAAAAGCGAGTGCCTCCGCTTTCAAGGGATATAACGGAGGAAAGATCCATGCCGAAGATGAAATCGTCCGGCACGGCGCCTATGTTTTCCACATACAGATCCCCGTCAGCCAGGGAAAACGCGGGCAGACACAGGCACAGCGCCAGGCACAACACGAACAGCCGCTTCATATGGGGCACCTCTTTAATTATGTTTCAGCAGGTCGGCAAGCTCAAAAGCCAAAGAATCACTGCTCCCGGTGTGAACGGAAGACGCGTAGTAGAACAGCAAATAATCACTGTCTCCGGAATAGAAAACGTAGGAGGAAAGGGGCGCTGTATCGCTGCCGGCGGAAACGAACAACTCACCCGGCAGGCTGCCGAACCACTCGGAGTATTCCCCGGCGTTTTCTGACGGAATGATGAAAATATCGCCGTCCGAAGCGGGGCTGTCGCCCATCATGGAATAGGAAAAAGAGCGCACCTCTATAAAACGTATCTGCGCGCGGGGGAAGCTCTCTTCCAGTTTTCCTGCCAGTTCCCGGGTGCCCGTTACAGGCGCGTCGATATACACTATCAGCTTTTTTTCAGCCGGCGCGTTGGTCAGTATGCTGAAGATCCAGCCCCAGAACATTATGCATACGAGCGCCCAGGTGAGCAGGGCGGGCAGCAGACGGAAAAAACGCCTAAGCATCGGTATCCTCCTGCGCGGCCCACACATAGCCGCTGTGCGCCTCTATCCGAACGTTTGAGCCTGCGGGCGGCAGGAGACCGAGCAGATACTCGTCTGCCAGCAGGGCGTGGCTGTCCTCGGCATTTTTCACGCGTATCCTGCGCACGCGAAGCCCGTCGGGAGTGGTCTCGGGCAGGGGAGAGTATTCAATGATTCCCGTGTATTCAGCCCCAGGTCTGCCGGACAGGTTGATAAAGTGCCGAGCTATTGCGTCCATTGCTTTCACTCGGGCGTAAGTGACGATGACGGACCAGCCGCAGGCCAGACTTATGGCGCACACGCAGATATAGCGCTTGAACGCGGTGCCCGTGCGCAGGTCGACGCACAGCCCGGCGCACACGGCAAGGCATACCAAACACAGCGCCAGCCGCGCGCGCTTGACCAGCTGTGTTTTTCTGTTAAGCTGTGCTATCGTTTCCGGGGTGATAAGAGGCGTCATGCGCTTTCTCCCGCGCTTTTTCCGGCCAGCGCGCCGCTGGCGAAGGCAATGGTCAGGTTGAAACCGCCCGTATACGCGTCCACGTCCAGTACCTCGCCCGCTATGTACAGCCCCTTGATGAACCTGCTTTCCAGCGTCGAAGGAATGACCTCCTTTACGTTCACGCCTCCGCGGGTGATGATGGCTTCGTCAAAACCCCGCAGGTTTTTTACGGTCAGGGGCACGGCTTTAAGCGTCTGCACTATGGTTTTGCGCTGCGCCTGGGTAACGGAGTTGATGGGCTGGTACGGGGAAATATCCGCGAGGGCGAGTATGGCTTCTCCCAGGGCGTGGGGTTCCAGCGTGTCCATACAGGAAACGAGCTGTCTGTTGGGCATGCGGGCGAATTCCCTAAGCAGCCTGGCGTCCAGCGTATCTTCGGATAGGGCGGGCTTAAGGTCTATCTCAAGACGCGTGCCCCGATAGTTTTCATCCAGCGCGCTGGACAGGCTCAGGGCGATGGGTCCGGAAACGCCGTAATGGGTGAACAGCATTTCGCCCTGTTCTGAAAACAGTTTTTTGCGCTTGCCGTTTTTTTCTCCCCAGGCGGACAGGGACACGTTTTTGAGGCTCAGCCCCATAAGGGAGGCGCACCAGTCCTCTTCGGTCTCTATACCGGTAAGCGCGGGGCGGCAGGGGACGATGGAGTGCCCCTGCGCTTTCAGGAAACGGTAACCGTCACCGGTCGAGCCGGTGGAGGGATAGCTTAGCCCGCCCGTCGCCAGCACGCAGGCGTCAAAGCGCATATCGCCCCTTGAAGTCCGGACGCCGACGAAGGCCCCGTCTTCGCAGATAAGATCCGTAACGGAGGTGTTCAGCAGTATCCTGCAGCCGTGGGCGCGCAGATACCTTTCCAGTGCGTTCGTCACGTCACTGGCGTGGTCGCTGGCGGGGAACACCCGGTCGCCGCGCTCCGTCTTGAGGGCGAGGCCCATGTCCTCGAACAGGCGCATTATGCCCTGATTGTCCAGCAGGCTGAACGCGGAATACATAAAGCGCGGGTTGCGGGGTATCTGCTTCATCAGCGCGTCAAAATCACAGGCGTTGGTCAGGTTGCACCTGCCTTTGCCTGTGATGTAGATCTTTTTGCCGAGTTTTTCGTTTTTTTCCAGCAGCGTCACGCGGGCGCCCGCGTCCAGGGCGTACCTGGCGGCCATCAGCCCCGCCGCGCCGCCGCCTATAACGGCTACGCTGTTTGCCATTTCAGTTTTTGCCCAGATATACGTTGTATTCGTCCCAGATGCTCTCGACTTCGCCGAAATAATCCGCCACCTGGGTCCTGCGCCGCTGGGACAGCGCCACGATGAGCGCGTTAATAAGGCTCATGGGAGCGGCAAGGCTGTCCACGAAGGAGGCCATTTCGCTTTTCGCGCTCAGGCAGTAATTGCTTTCCGCCCTGAGGGGGGAGAGCGGGCCGTCGGTTATGGCTATGACGGTGGCGCTCCGGCTTTTGGCAAAACGCATGGCCTTTACGGTGTGGTTGGTGTAGCGCGGGAAAGAGATGCCGATAAGCACGTCCTCGTCGCTTATGCGGGCGATCTGCTCGAATACGTCGCTGACGCCGCTGGTGACGGTGGACACGTTGGGAAAGATGAAATTAAGGTAATGCCCCAAAAACTCAGCCAGAGGCGCGCTGGCTCTTAAGCCCAGCACGTATATGCGGCGGGCGGTCAGCAGGCTGTCTATGGTCTGGTCAAAAGAAGGTACGTCTATCTCGTCCAGAGTGGAACGGATGTTCTGGATGTCACCCTTGAGCACTTTGTTGAGCACCTGGCTGGAACCCATGTCCCCGGTCATTTCCAGGCGCTGGGTAGCGGTGAGCCGGTGGCGGATCAGTTCCTGCAGCGCCTTTTGCAGCTGGGGGAAGCCC
>JAFZLE010000024.1 GCA_017551645.1 Clostridia bacterium
CGGGCTTTCAGGTCCCTGACCTGGTTGCCGCTGATGCCCATGTTCACCACCCTGAGCCCCAGCTCCGGGTACATGCAATTAAGCAGCGCGCCCGCGCAGGCCACATAGCTGCGGCCCCAGGCGTTGAACAGGCCCTCGCCCACGGGCCTGGTACGCTCGTAATCCGATATGGAGTCACCTATAAACAGAACGGTATCATGCGCTTCAAACAGCATATCAACAGAAACCTCCGTCAAGTTTTCGCCGCCCGCGGGGCAGGCGCGCTCAAGTAGATTATACCACTTTCTCTCTCCGGGGGCAACCGTTAGTGCGGGCGGCGGGGCAGGCGGTCCCGCCGCGGGAAAAAGGGGCGTTTTGGGGCGCAGGACCCCGTCCGGAAAGCAAAAAACGGGCGGCGCGTCTTTACAAAAACTATGCAAAGTGATATAATCTTAACATCCCCGCATGTCGGGAAAATCTAATTGGAGGTCTTCATGATGAAGAAACTTCTCTCAATCGTTCTGGCGCTGGTCATGCTGGCGAGCGTGTTCGCCTTCGCTGAGGGCGGCAAGGACTACTCCGGCTACACCATCCGCATCTACTCCAACTCCAACTCCGGCGAGCGCGTGCCGTGGCTGGTAGAGCAGGCAAAAGAAGCCGGCTTCACCATCTCCATCGACGGCAACGACGTCATCTCCGGCGATACCCAGGCCATCCAGAAGGCCAACGAAAACAAAGACGGCGACATCCTGTTCGGCCTGAACGAGACCCGCTGGGGCCAGCTGCTCAAGGGCCAGTACGAGAACCTGTCCATCATCGACTGGACTCCTTCCTGGGCCGAAGACGTAGGCGACTTTAAATACGACGGCAAAGCCTACGGCCTGGTCATCCAGAACGTGCTCATGCTCTACAGGAACGACGAGTACGGCACCAAGGGCGAAGAGCTCCACTTCCAGCACTGGGCGGACATCGTGAACGCGGGCTACACCTGGTACCGCCAGGGCAAGGTCGGCGGCACCACCAACGCCAACATCAACAACTCCATGCTCTACGCTTTCACCGATCCCGAGTCTCCCGCGGGCGGCATCTCCATCGAAGGCTGGAAGACCCTGTGGGCGTACTGCGCGGGCGGCATCTTCACCGGCGACAGCTACGGCTTTGATCCCCTGAACAGGGGCGACGTGCAGATCGGCACCTTCTATTCCTCCTCCCTGTCCGGCAAGATCGACGCCGCCGACATCGACAGCGACCATCCCCTGAAGGGCTATCTTGAGCCCGAAAACTGGAACCTGGTAGAGATCGACGACGGCACCTACTACATCGCCGAGTACATCGGCATACTGGACCGCGCCGGCAGGACCGAGGAAGAGACCGAGGCCGTGAAGGCGTTCGCCGAGTGGTTCGGCTCCGCCGAAGTGCAGGCCGCGTGGGCTGACGAGTTCAACAGCTATCCCTGCAACACCGTGGCCGCCAGGGAAAGCTACGGCGACGTGGTTCCCGCCATCTACCAGATCAAGAACTTCTCCCTCAACATCGTGGAAGGCACCGACATGACCTACGCCGAGTACGTGGGCGCGCATTCCGCCGAGTGGACCAACATCATGACCAACCTGGGCTTCTACTGGAAGGACCAGAACGCTCCCGCCGAGCCCGATTGGGACAACCTCGACTGGGCGACCCTGACCCAGGCCAAGTAAGCACCTGTTACGCGGCGGGGGAGCTTTTCCCCCGCCATTTGTGCGTTTTTTCCCAATAAAAGCAGGTGTTCGCGGGAAGGGAAACCCGGGGGTTTTTCTTCCCGCGAACGCGAAATCCCAAACAAAAGGAGTCTTTTTTATGATCGAGCTTCGGGACATATACGTGCGGTTCGGGAACTTTGAGGCGCTGCACGGCATAAACGTGGACGTGAAGGAAGGCGAGTTCTTTACCTTTCTGGGCCCCAGCGGCTGCGGCAAGACCACCACGCTGCGCACCATAACGGGCTTTATACAGCCCTCCGCCGGCAACGTGTTCGTAAACAACATAGACATCACCAACGTGCCCATCGAAAAGCGCAACATAGGCATAGTGTTCCAGTCCTACGCCCTGTTCCCCTCCATGACGGTGTACAACAACATCGCCTTCGGCCTGAAGCTCAAAAAGATCCCTTCCGGCAAGACGGACAAAAAGGGCGAGGAAGGCCAGCGCCACTACACGGGCAAGGAGCTGGACGCCAAGGTGAGGGAGATCGCAAAGCGCGTGGACCTTACGGACGACCAGCTGGGCAAGGCGGTGAGCCAGCTTTCCGGCGGCCAGCAGCAGAGGGTGGCCATCGCCCGCGCGCTGGTGACCGACCCCGCCATAATCTGCATGGACGAGCCCCTTTCCAACCTGGACGCCAAATTAAGGGTGCAGCTGAGGAACGAGCTTAAGGCCATGCAGAAGAAGTTCGGCATCACCACCATATACGTCACCCACGACCAGGAGGAGGCGCTGACCCTGTCCGACCGCATTGCGGTGTTCAACAAGGGCTTCATAGAGCAGATCGGCACCCCGAACGAGATCTACAACCACTCCGCCACGGAGTTCGTGTGCAACTTTATAGGCGACATCAATCCCCTGACCGGCGACATCGCCGCCCAGCTCAGGCTGGGGGAGGACATGAACCACTTTATCCGCCTGGAGCGGCTGAGGGTGAACGCCAGTGAGGAGAGCGCCATGCAGCTGCATGGCGTGATAGAGAGCGTGGAGTACTACGGGCTGTACCTCAAGTACTTTATAGACGTGAACGGGCAGAGGCTCAAGGCGGTGGAGAAGAACGACGGCATCGCCATCTACCAGCCGGGCCAGCAGGTGACGCTGTCCATGCATCCCAGGGACATAATGAGCTATCCCGCGCAGGCGTAAAGGAGGTAAGTCATGCAAGGCTACAAGCTGGGCGAGGAAGCCTCCGGCGCCGAGAAATTCGGGGCGACACTTGTAAAAGTGTTCTGCGTGGCGTTCTTCGTGGTACTGTTCCTGTGCTTTATGGTGATACCCTGCATAAACACCATATCGCAGATATTTACCGCCGACAAAAGCGACCCCTGGGCGGTGGTCAAGTTCTTCCTGGCGGGCAACATGCCCAAGTACGTGCTGAACTCCCTGCTGCTGGCGGTGTGCCTGACGATCACGGTGAACGTGGTCGGCATAAGCATAGTGCTGCTCACGGAGTATTTTGACATCAAGGGCGCCAAGATTTTGCGCCTGGGCTACATGACCACGCTGATCTACTCCGGCGTCGCGCTGGTCACGGGCTACCTGTTCCTTTACGACCATAACGGCATGCTGACCACCTGGCTGTCCAAGCTGTTCCCGGCGATGAACAAGCGCTGGTTCTCGGGCTTCGGGGCGGTGCTGTTCACCATGACCTTCGCCTGCACCAGCAACCACGCGCTGTTTTTAAGGAACGCGCTGAGGAGCATAGACTACAACACCGTGGAAGCCGCCCGCAACCTGGGCGCCAAGCCTTTCAGGGTGCTGTTCAAGGTCGTGTTCCCCACGCTCCTGCCCACGCTGTTCTCCCTTACGGTAATGACGTTCATAACCGGCCTGTGCGCCATGAGCGCGCCCACCCTGTTGGGGTACGACTCCATCAACCCGGAGATCGTGCGCCTGGCGGGCTCGTCTGTGGCGGACGAGGCGTTCCCCCAGGCCCGGGCCGCGCTGCTGAGCGTGATACTGGCCATGTTCACCAGACTGCTGCTCACTATACTGTCCTCCTACGAGCGCAAGGGGCACTACCTGAGCGTGAGCAAGACCAAGGCCAAGCTGCAGAAGCAGAAGATAA
>JAFZLE010000218.1 GCA_017551645.1 Clostridia bacterium
CGGCATAGCGGGCTGCAGTTCCCGCATAAACTATACCTACGAGCCTTCCACCGCCTCCTGCGACGCCTTCGACTGGAGCAGTTCCGACACCTCCGTGGCAGATGTCAGCGCCTCCGGCGTGGTAACGTTCGTCGCGGAAGGAGAAGCTTTGATAACCGGCTTGGCCAACGACGGCAGCGGTTTGACGCTGGCTCTTACAGTAGTCGTGGAAGAGATACCGGTCAGGGAACTTGCGCTTGCGGAATCCGGTGTGACCATACATTCGGGTGAGCACTGCCAGATCGTCTATAGCGTTTATCCCCTGAACGCGTCCTACGCCTCGGCCGTGTTCGCGTCTTCCGATAACAGCGTGGCGAAGGTGAGTTCCTCCGGCGAGATCACGGGCCAGATGGCGGGCGAAGCCGACATCACCGTCAGCGTCGGGCGGGGCAGCTACCACATGAGCCGCACCCTGCACGTGACGGTCGAGCGCAGCGGCAACGCCCAGTACCGGGCACTGGTCATGGGCCAGTGGACCAATTCCAAACAGAACGGTTACCTTCCCTTCAGCAAGAACGGCACCCACGGCGTCGTGGACGCTCTGGGGCAGTCTCACGCGGACGGAACCGCGTACTCGGTCAATTACATGGGCTCGAGCCCAAGCAGTTCCGCCTTCCGCTCCGCTGTGACCGCCATTGCGAACGTTGCCCAGCCCGACGACGTGACCTTTATATACGTGCTTTCGCACGGCGTGTACAGCGCATCGAACGGCGGCTACAGCTTCTCGTTCTCCGGGGCGGGAGACAGGATGACCGGCGATACGCTGATAAGCGGCATAAGCATGATCAGCGGTCACGTGGTGCTGGTACTTTGCACCTGCTACTCCGGCAAGGTATATACCTCGTCCAGGCTCGCGGCGATCATGCAGAACAACGGAAATTACACCGGCAAAAACGGGCCCGGCAGGCTGAGCGTATTGACCTCCTGCACCGACACGCTGTCCACCTATTACAACGTGGCGAACGAGAGCGTGAGCTATGACTTCTTCTCCAAGGCGTTCACAAAAGGCCTGGGCTGGGATATGATAAATGACATGCCCTGCTCCCTGTTCGCTGACACCAACGGGGACGGCAAGGTGACGGTCAGAGAGATAGCGACCTACTCCGCATCCCAGACGCAAAACCTCATAAGCGCCTACGTGCAGCAGTACGGTACCGACAGGCTCCACGGCAGTCTGAGCCAGTATCCCACCCGTTTCATCGCCGGCGGCGACGGAGATCTTGTGATCATAGAGAGGTAACGATATGCGCTGCGCATGTCCCAACTGCGGCACTTACATGGTGCACTCCGAAAGCATGAGCCTGGGCTGCGTATGCCCCCAGTGCGCCACACGCTGCAAAATGTGCCTGGGCACGAACAGCGTTGTGCCGCGGGAAGACCTGGCACAGATCGCTTCGCGCCTGGCGTATATAAGCCAGATAACCGAGGAGAACGAAGACGAGCGCCTTTCAGCCGAAGACGCCCCGGGAGCCGATAACGATGAGTACGGAGATTGAACGCAAATTCCTGATAAAAATGCCGGATATCGGTGAACTCGCGTGCCGTGACGGCTGCGTGATCACGCTTATCCGGCAGACATATCTTTTAAGGGAAGACGGCAGCGAGCGCGTGCGTGCGCGCCTGTACGCGGACAGAACCGTGTACACGCACACCGTAAAGCAGCGCCTAAGCTCACTGAGCGCCTATGAGGACGAGCGTGTCATCGGCAAGGCTGAATACCTTTCCCTGCTCAACAGGCGCGATCCCGACAGGAACGACATTTACAAGACGCGGCTTGCCCTGCCTTTTGACGGGCATGTGTTCGAAATAGATGTATACCCTTTCTGGCACAGGCAGGCGGTGATGGAAGTCGAGCTGGCCGGCGAGGAAGAGGCGGTCTCTTTCCCGCCTTTTGTGAAGATCATAAGAGAGGTCTCAGCAGACAGGTCTTACTCCAACAAATCGCTCAGCCGCAAGATACCTGACGAGGACTGATAAAACAATAAGTATAAGCGCCGCGGGAACACTCCCGCGGCGCTTTTGCTGTGCTGTATTGGATTTACCAGATCTCTATGCTGTCGATGCCGAAATACTTGATCGCATATTCGTCCTGATAGCCTTCCCACCTGCCGTCTTCCCAGCGCCCGTAATGGGTGAAGCTGAGGGGGCTGGTGAAATTGGGTTCGGGATCGCCCTTCTGGTGGAAGGGGCCGAATACGTTCCTGAGCGAGCTCGTAAGCTCTATCTCAAGCGTGTTGCTGCCCTGCTTAAGCTCGTATTCCACGTTAATTCTGTCAGATAAAAGCAGCGTTCTGTTCGCGCCTCCGTTCACGCTCACCCGCGCCGCGGCGTAGCGCCCGTTCAGGCGCAGCCACTTTTCCGTGCCCTTGGCGTCGATATTCACCGTGAGCTTCAGCGTGCCTCCAAAGAACGGGAAGCCGTCTGAAGCGAGGCCGGACAGGTTAACGTAGCGTCTGGGCAGCGTGATGGCGAAACCGGAAGCGTTGAAGCAGCGCTTGTCCGCCGGCGCAAGCTCTTCCGTCTCGACACAGAAATCGCCCCGCAGGTATATGTTTTCTATGTTCGTGTCGTAGCACAGGCAGTTGACCAGGCTCTCCGTGGTGTTGTCGTGCTCGAAGTATACCCCGTTGTGCACCCGGTACACGTGCTCGCTCTGGTAATAGTCCATGCGCAGCACGACTTCGTTCAGTCCCATACGGACGAGCCTTGATATATCGAAGGAGAGGAAGCCGGTGCCGAAATCACCTTCCCCGTCAGGCTGGATCTCTATCCCGTTTACGGTAAAGCGCGTATCGGCTCCGCTTTCCGCCTCCAGGCGGATGTCGGAAGGCCTCGCGTTGGCATTGAAAGCGTATTTAAGGTATACCGTGCGGTTGGTCTGCTCCCTGAGCAGCCTGTCGTTTATGGCCATTATGGGCAGCGCTTCGGTGTAAGTCACCCCGTCATAGGACAGGCAGGCGGTATCCAGCGGCAGCGTGTTTTTGTCCGCCCGGGTTATAAGCGCGCCCGCGGCGCTCAGGACCTTAACTTCGCCCTCGGGCTGTTTTTCCGCGCTCATCGCCCTCGCCGAAAGGAACATCAGCACAGACTCGCCCGCGTCCAGCTCAAGCGGTATCTCTATGCCGTCAGCCGTCCGCCCAAAGGGTATATCCTCGAATCTGAGGGTCTCGAGGTTCAGTTTTCTCGCTCCCTGGGCACGTATCTTCAGCACGTTGCTCTGGCGTTTGTCTTTGGACAGGTTCACGGCGAAGATAAAGTCGCCGAACTCGGCCCTTCGCAGGGTGATGCGTATGGATTCGCTTTCACCGGCAAGCGCGAAGCCCGGGTTTGCCACTTCGTCAAGGCTTATATTCCCTCTGATGTCCAGCGGCCTTTCCTCGCCGTTCACGAGCTTTGGCACTTCGCCCGCCAGGCACAGCTTACCGCCGTTTTTCACAAACTCCCTGAGCAGTTTGAGCGTGCTTTCATCTATGGAAGGCATATCAGGCACCACTACCGTCGAGTACGCGCACTTGCCGATGACCAGTTTTCTGCCCGCCACGCGGCCGTATTTCTTCATGAGCGTCTCGTCGCCTATGTGGTGCACCACGCCCCGCGCGCCCAGCTTCTCCACCAGTTCTGTGAACGACGCGTTCAAGGCGCCGGTGGATTCCCTGTCCAGCCGTTTATACAGCGTATAGCCGGCGTGCAGGGGATGTATCACCAGCGTGTCCGCCATTTCGCGGCTTTCCGCCAGCAGATAGCCCAGGCGGGTGAAATAATCGTTGAACCGGCGCATGTACATGTTCCAGCTGGTCACGGGAGAATAGAACGCCGGATAATCCCGCTTCCTCTGGCCGCTTATCGAATACGGATACAGGTGGTGGCACACCAGGTTGACGCCGTTTACGAACTGCCATTCCAGTATGCGCTTTAATTCCCTGGGAGTCACATCCCAGCCGCAGGCGGCGAAGCTCTCCGTGAGCACCTGCTTTTTGCCCAGCTGCATGGCGACCGAGGACACCTGGCGCGGGGTCAGCTCGCTTCCGATGTCCCTGCCCAGCCAGTCCACGCCCGGGATATGCTCGTACTCATAGAACGGCATCACGCCCGCGCAGCCTTCCATCTGGCCGGCCAGGTGCTTTTCCTCCACCACGTGGCCCGTGAGCTGGCAGCCGTGCTCCTCGCACCAGCGGTATACCTGCCCCGCGAAGCTCTCCGTGAACAGCTCGTTCATCATCAGCCAGTAACGGTAGCGGAAGCACGCCGCTTCGTCGCAGTCCAGGAACAGCGCGCCGAGCTTCAGCGTTATGTCTTCGGAATACCTGCTTTGATACCTGGGGACTATCACGGGCGTATACGCGGTCGCCCCCCTGAAATACTGGGGCTCGTCCGTGAAAAAGCCTATCAGCGCTTTGCCAAAGTCCTTACCGAGGAGCTTATAATACTTGCTGTGGGTCTCCAGTATGAACTTCTGCACGATTTTCCAGTTAAGCACGTCCACTACCGTGGGATTGGTGCGGTCATATACGCAGAAGCAGCCCCGTCCGTCGTCCTCGTTCAGTTTGTAAAGGTGCCCGTCTTCCACCCGGTAACAACCCAGCGCCGCGGGATCGAACCCTTCCCTCTCGGCGCCTTCCAGGTAATGCACGTGGTTTGCCGGATCCTCCAGCAGCTTCATGCCCGCGAAGCCGCTGGGCCAGCCGTTTTCATCGTACGCCCAGGCGCGCATGCCCCGCTTTTTGCTTTCGTCCATGCAGGCCGAAACGCATTTGAACCAGTCTTCGCCCATGTATTCGGTTTTCAGGCCGCCCCTGGCGTGCATAAAGAAGCCGCCGAAGCCGTCCCGCTTCATGTGGTTGATCTGGCGTCTTAATTCCTTGGGATCCAGCTCGTCGTTCCAGCTCCAGAACGGTACTGGCCTGTAATCCGTAAGGTCGCCTTTAAGGATCTCGATTACGTTGCTGCTCATCGTGCCGCCTCCATATCAAACAGTGTGCCAAGTATGCGTATTCTGCAGGTTTACCGCTGTTTTTCGGGCACCGCGCCGGAAAGCTCCGGGCTTTTCAGTATGCCCATGGGTTTGAACTCATATTCATACTTCCACAGATCCCCTTCACTGCGCCAGGAGTTGGGGCTCTGGTAGTAATATATGCCCTGGGTGTGGTGCAGCTGCCCGAAGCCGTTTATGCGCGTGCCATACAGCCTGAGCACCAGTTCATGCCTGCCGGGTTTAACGCCCCTGAAGCTGAGCCTGTAGGGCGAGAACGCGATCCTGCCCGCGTCTTCTCCGTCCAGGAATGCCTTGACCAGGCCGCCCCGCCAGTGGGGCACTCTTACGGAAAAGTCTCCTTCAGCGTTTACGGGGATCACGTACTCCACGTTCCCTGTATAGAATGGCAGGCCCTGCTCCACCACGGAGCCGAAACCTATCGTTTGTGGCAGAGGGATCAGCGTTTTGACCGTGCCGTTTACCCTTACGCCGAAATCCCCCAGCAGGTAGAACGCCTCCAGATTTGTGCGTTTGCCTATGGGCGTGCGCACCGTGAGCACGTTTACGCCTTTCTTTATCGCCGGAAGCGCGATCTGTTTTATGTCCCTGTCCACGAACCAGCCCACCGCGTCCGTGCTCACTTTTTCGCCGTTTAAGCGGATCTCCGCCAGTTCCGGGTCTTCAAGCGCAAGATACGGGGACAGCACATCCACCTCACTTGGAACAGTAAACCTCACATCGATAAAGTGCTCGTTTGGTTCTTCCGGTATGAGGTAGGGCTGCATGACTTCTTTCCTGCGGGGAGGGATCTTAAGCACCTTCCGGGCGGCGTTGTCCATGCGCAGTATCTCTTCCTGCGGCTGCCACTCGCCTCCGTCCAACGCGTATTCGCCAATGTCCAGCAAGCACATATTGGGCTCCGACAGCCTGTACCTTACCGGTTCCATGATCAGCGCCGCCTTCGGATCGCAGCTGGATACCTTCTCCGATACCGGCGCCACCGTCTTTTCGCAGGCGGGCTCAAGCCACACAAGCAGGCTGTCCTGCAGGTGCCAGACCTTCTCGAACACGGTCTTTCCCGCA
>JAFZLE010000219.1 GCA_017551645.1 Clostridia bacterium
GCCACGGCGTTCTCCTGCCCGTCGGCAAGGGACGCGGGGACCAGCGCAAGTACCAGAATCAGCGCCATGATCAATGCGAGACCCTTTTTCATACGTGCCTCCTAATCAATTGTAATCTGTATTTCATCCGAAAGCGTCACCATTATGCCGTTTTCAGAATTATATGTGGAAAACACCTGCATGCCCGCCGCTTCCAGGCGGTCCAGCAGCAAAACATCCGGCGTACCGGGCTGTTCATACGGAGCCGTGCTGATAAGGGCGACCTTTGCGTTAAGCTTATTCAGATCCATATACAGGCATACATCGCTGTCTGCGTGGTTGGGCACCTTGAATATGTCGCAGTCGGGGAAGCCGCCCGCTTCAAGCAGGCTTTTTTCTTCGTGCTTCTCCATGTCGCCGGTAAGCAGCACTTTTTTCGCGCCTGTGTCCAGCACCATCACAAGGCTGTTGTCGTCTTCGTCCGAAAAGTCCTTATACAGCGGACCTATCACGCTGAACAGGCCGTCCACGCTGTCGCCCGCCCTGAGCCATACGATGTCGGCGTCGGCTTTTTTCAGCGCCTTCACCAGCGGATGCTTATCCTCTTCGTCCGTATAATACGCCGGCGCGTACCATTTAGCGACCGTCACGCCGCTTTTCGCCAGCTTTTTCAGGCCTCCGGAATGATCCTTGTCCGTATGCGTAAGGAATACGCCGTCCAGTTCTTTGATGCCGAGCCGGTCAAGCGCAGCGAGCACTTTATCGAACGCGTCGCTTTTGCCCGTGTCCACCAGATAGTTCCTGCCGGATGCGTGGATTATCACCGCATCGCCCTTGCCCACGTTTACCATATACAGGTAATCCCCGTCGAAGGCTTTCCCAGACGAAGACAGGAGCGATATGAACGATAGCAGCAGTGCCGCGAGCCTTCTCAGCATTATCCTGAATCCCCTAAAGCTTCCTCAGCTGTTCCTTGAGCACGTAACCGTACCTGCCGGTCCTGGAGTCCCTGACAAAGGCGTACGCCTCGCCCGCATTCCAGGCTATCACCTGTTCGGTCTGCCCCGGCTGCAGTTCTCCGAGTATCACCGAGCCCGCCGAAGGCATGGAATACAAAATGCATTGTTCGCCGGCGAAGCAAAGCGCGGCGTCGCCTTCAAAAACCGCTTCGTCGGTCAGAAAACACCCGAACACATACCCGGCGGTATTCTCGGAGTCCACGATCAGCAGCATATCGCCGTACGCGGAGTTCTCCACCGCTTTCACTACCTGATCGTTATAGAGTATCTTTATCGGAGCCTCGTCCGCTTTCGACCTCTGGTACATATACGCGACGCCGCCCAGGAACGTGCTCGTGACCCTGTAGCTCCTGTAATAGGGGTTTTCGTAGTCGTATGCCTGCATGAGGGCAGTCTTCCGTATGTATCCCGTCTTTCCGTCAGGTCCGGTCACATAGGCGAACGTCTCGTGGACATTGTAATTCAGCATCCCCACTTCCGTGCCCGTGGAATACGCGGACAGGATCGCGCTTTTGTCGGTGGGTTTGGCGTATAAATACGTGTTCTGCGCCTGGGAAATGATCGTGTACCCGGCCAGTTCTCCCGCCGGGATCTCGCCTGCAAAGCAGAAGTTTGCGGCGCATACGACAGCCAGCGCCAGTAACCACGCGCCTAAGCGTCTCATATCCGCACCTCCTGCCTGCTCTGTTTTGGACGTCGCGGGGGTTTATTTTGTTCCCTCCCGATTTACGCCTTGACTTTTTTGGGGCCCGTGGATATAATAGTTCCGTTCGAGCTGAAGTGGTGGAATGGCAGACACCGGGGACTTAAAATCCCCTGCCCCAAAAGGGCGTGCGGGTTCGAGTCCCGCCTTCAGCATAAAAAACCGGCTAAGCGGCCGGTTTTTTATATTTCAATGATCTTTTCCAGCCTGAAATCCGTCCCGTCGCAGGAGACCTGATGATAGCGTACCCCGTTATGTTCTCCGCGGAAAGCGCCTTTAAGCGCCGTGTCGTGCAGATGCCCGTATACCGCATGGGTGATGCCGCAGGCTTCAATGATCCGTGTAAATGGAGTATCCGTCTGCGCCGCGCTCAGTGGCGGATAATGCATCATGCAGACTTTCGGTCCGTTCCCCAGCCTTTCGGCGCTTTGAACGGACAGTTCCAGCCGTTTTATCTCCCTTAAATAGACATTTTCGTCGTTTTCATCCCAGCCTTCTTCCCTGTCTTTCCAGCCCCTTGTGCCGCAGAGTATAAGGCCGTCTATATTGAGTGCGTCGTTTTGCAGGGCGTACATCCCGGGCGGCAGCGCGTCCCTGATCCTGCTTATGCTCGTCCACCAGTAATCGTGGTTGCCCCTTAAGAGCACCTTCCTGCCGGGCAGCGCGCCTATTTTTGCTATATCTTCCCGCGCGTCGTCAAGCTGCAGCGCCCAGCTCAGGTCTCCCGGCAGCAGCACCACGTCGTCTTTTCCTGCCTTTGTAGTCCAATCGTCAGCGATCCTTTCAAAATGCCCTTCCCACTTCTCTCCGAATACATTCATCGGCTTGTCCATTCCGCCGGGAAGATGCAGGTCGCTTATGGCGTAGACATTCACCGGCTATTCCTCTTCGCCGGCATTCTCGACATCGAAGTAATCGTCTTCGCCTTCAAAATCCTCGTCGTCAAACTCGTCGTCGGAGTAATCCTCGTCCATTTCGATCACGTCCATGGAGCTCACCGCTTCGTTTTCAAGATCTCTGGCGCTGGCTTCCCCGTCAGGACTGTCGCCTATGGAATCGTTCCTGCGCTGCATTTCCTTAAGGCAGAAGGCGCACACTTCCTGTCCGGGCACCACGGGGTTTTCCCCGCATTCGGAACACAGTTCCAGCATTTCTTCGGGTTCTTTCTCGCCTCTCACGTCTTTACGGCATACCGCGCACATGGTTTCATTTTCATAGATATAATTCAGTTCGCACCTGGGACATTTGATCAGTTTCATTTTTTATTCCTCCCGGGAAAACAAATCGCCTATATAATACACAAAAAGCGCAGTCTGAAAACCCCCAAACCGCCCTTTTTATGTTATTTTTTTGTTATACAATGTCCAGTTTTTTGATCAGCTCGCCCAAGCGCACGGCTTCAGCCTCATACACAGGCTTAAGCGAAGGCGTGTATATCAGCGAAGCAGGATGGTACATTGGATATATATTTGCGTCTGCGTATTTCGTAAGCGTGCCGTGGATGTCCCCTATGCGCGCCTTCGCGCCCAGCAGGGCTTTGAGCGGAGTGTTCCCCAGCGTAACTATCAGGCGCGGGCGTATCAAGTGTACCTCGGCTTCGAGCAGCGGCAGAAAATCGCTGATCTCGCTTGCCGCAGGCGGGCGGTTTTTGAGTCTCGCCCCCTTGCCCGGAGACGTTGGACGCAGTTTCACGGTGTTGGTGACGTATAAGGCGTTTCTTGGAATGCCCCCCAGCGCCAGCATCTCGTCAAGGTTCCTGCCCGCTTTGCCCACAAACGGCCTTGACAGTTTTTCTTCCTGTTCGCCGGGGGCTTCGCCTATCAGCATGACGCGTGCGGTAAGCTCACCCTCGCCCGGCACGAGCCGTTTGCCGGGATACTTCAGTTTCAGCTCTTCCAGCAGGGCTTCGATCTCGTTCATGGTTTCACTTATCTGCTTTCTCAAGCTCTTCGAGCTTTAACTTTATCTGCTTGAAGTCCTCCCAGGCGTCTTTCTTTTTGGAAGGATCCCTGAGCAGCGCGGACGGATGGTACGTGGGCATGAACCAGACCCCTTTGCGTTCCACCCACACCCCCCGCATGCGTGAGATGGGCGTCTCTTCGTTAAGGACGTACCTGAGCGCCACCTTGCCCAGCAGGGCGATCACTTTCGGCCTGATCAGCACGAATTGCTTGCGCAGGTAGTCCATGCACGCCGCGGCTTCGTCAGGCTCGGGATTGCGGTTGAGCGGCGGGCGGCATTTCACCACGTTGGCTATATACACTTCCGTGCGTTCCATGCCAAGGGCGTGGATTATGGTGTCCAGCAGTTTGCCGCTGGCTCCTACGAACGGCCTGCCCTGCAGGTCTTCGTCCCTCCCCGGGCCTTCGCCTATAAGCATAAGGCGGGCATTCGGGTCGCCCTCACCGGGCACCACCCGCGTCCGCCTTTCGCAAAGCCTGCACTTTTGGCAGTTTTCTATCTCGTCTATCAGTTCCTGCCAGGATGTATGCATCCTCAGCCCCCGTTCATGTGTATGGAATGCTCAAATATATCAAAGAATACCCCGAACGTGTTTGGTATATCGCCCTTAAGCCACCTGTACAGATCCGCCAGCAGCAGCACGCATCCAAACGTCAGAGCCACGCAGAACAGCGTCCACAGAAAGTCCACCGTTCCCGCGGCGATCTGCAGCCGCATCCTCTTTTTGCGGTATTCCTTTTTCGTTATAAGCTTCGCCATCTATACGTAGTCCTCCCAGGCGGGCTCTTCCCTGCCGCTGAGCTCCCCGTCCTGTTTGAGTCCCGGAAAGCCCTGCTGCCTCAGTGCTTCATACAGCACTATGTTTACAGAATTGGCAAGGTTCAGGCTCCTTGCCTCGCTGCGCATGGGTATGCGCACGCACCTGTCGTAATACTTTTTGAGCAGTTCCTCGTTTAACCCGCGGGTCTCCTTTCCCAATACCAGGTAATCGTCCTCGCGGTACGCCGGTTCCGTGTAGCAGCGGGCCGCTTTGGTGGACAGAAAATACATGCCCGCGCCGGGGTTCTTTACGGCAAAATCCGCCCAGTTCTCGTACACAGCATACTCCATAAGGCCCCAGTAGTCAAGCCCCGCGCGTTTAAGGTACCTGTCGCTGAGCTCAAACCCCAATGGCTTTATAAGGTGGAGTTTCGCGCCCGTTGCGGCGCAGGTGCGGGCGATGTTGCCCGTATTCTGCGGGATCTCAGGCTCTACCAGCACTATATTCACTGTATTTCTCCCAATACGAAGCGCTCTATCGCCCAAGCGGCGCCGTCGCCAAGCACGTCGGGCGCCACGACGTCCGCGGCAGTTCTGGTCTTTTCGGCTCCGTTAGCCATGGCGACCTTAAGCCCTGCTTCCATAAGCATAGACACGTCGTTCTCGCCGTCGCCCAGCGCCATCACCTCGTCCGTCCCTATGCGCAGCTGCTCCTTAAGCGCTTTCAGCGCAGCGCCCTTCGATGAGCCGTGAGGCATTATCTCCAGGCTGTGCACGAACGCGCTGTCGCTGGGCAGGCCCATACGCTCAAATTCGTCCCTGAGCGATTTGAGTATGCCCGGGTCGTCCGAGTACGCCTCGAATTTATACACGCCCTTCCTGCCTTCGCGGCGCATGCGCTCAAGTTCGTCTATCACGGCGTACTCACGGCCTTTTTTCGCTTCCGACACGTTCACGCACACGGAATTCAGGCCGTTCCTCTCACTTAGACGGTAGACCTTCAGCCCCGTGTACGACGTCATGAAGCAGCCGGAAGCGATGAGTATTTCCATCACGGTGCCCGCCAGCGCCTCGTCCATCGTGTTCTCATATACGCACGAAGGATAGGTGTGCATGTCCACCCGCCCACCGCCGGCACTTATGACGGGGCAGTCCAGTTCCATTTCCAAAGCGGGGGTTATGGCGTTATAAAACGTTCTGCCGCTGGCAAGAGCGAACACTATGCCTTTATCAATAAGACGTTTTATTGCGGATTTTGTTCTGTCTGACAGTTTGCCGCCCGCGGGAACGAGGGTGCCGTCTATGTCGGATACGACGAGCCTTATCATTTCGCCGCCGCTTCCCTTACGGTGCGCGCCACTTCCTCCGCCACGCGGGGATCAAAGGGATCCGGCATTATCTTCTCCGCGCACAGCTCGCTTTCGCTTACCAGGTCTGCGATGGCGCGGGAGGCAGCCAGTTTCATCTCTTCGGTTATATCCTTTGCCCGGGCTTCCAGGGCGCCTTTGAATATACCAGGGAACGCCAGCACGTTGTTTATCTGGTTTGGATAATCGCTTCTGCCGGTAGCTATGACCGCCGCGCCGCCATTTTTCGCTTCCTCCGGCATTATCTCGGGTGTGGGGTTCGCCAGAGCGAACACGATAGCGTTCGGGTTCATTGTGCTGATATCGTCAGCCGTGAGCAGATTGGGAGCGCTCACGCCTATGAACACGTCTGCTCCTTTTACCGCGTCCATCAAAAAACCTTTGAGCTTCGACCGGTTGGTGCGAAGCGACAGTTCCTTCTGCTCGCTGTTGAGCCAGGTCTCTCCCTCACAGACAAGCCCAAGCTTGTCGGACAGGATTATGTCGCCCGGCTCGAAATTCAGCATCAGGCGGCAGATGGCCAGCCCCGCGCTGCCCGCGCCGCTTATGACTACACGGGTGTCCTTCCATTTCCTGCCCGTGAGTTTAAGCGCGTTCGTGAGCCCCGCGCACACCACTATGGCGGTGCCGTGCTGGTCGTCATGGAAAACGGGGATGTCCAATTCTTTCCTGAGCCTGCGCTCTATGTCGAAACAGCGGGGCGCGGATATGTCTTCCAGGTTTATGCCCCCGAACACCGGCGCGATCAGCTTTACTGTCCTGACTATCTCGTCCGGATCCTTCGAGTCTATGCATATGGGAAAAGCGTCCACGCCCGCAAAACGTTTGAACAGCGCGCATTTGCCTTCCATTACAGGAAGGCCCGCCATGGGCCCGATGTCCCCGAGCCCCAGCACGGCGGTGCCGTCGGTCACCACGGCGACGGTATGGCTCTTTATCGTGTATTTGAACACGTCTTCGCGGTTTTTGCTTATCCTGCGGCAGGGTTCCGCCACGCCGGGGGTATACGCAGCTGAAAGCTGTTCCCGGTCAGATATCTCCACCGCGCTTTCGACCCTGAGCTTGCCCCTGTGCTGTTCACACAATTCAAGGCTCTTCTGAGAATAATCCATATCTACTCCTGTTCCGGTGTGAGCACGGCGTTTTTAACGCTGAACAACCGCCCGATATCCGCTCCCGCCAGGTCGTCCCTGTCCGTGCAGGTGATTATGGTCTGTACACCGCTTAACCGCTTGACCAATTGCCTGCGGCGCTCGGGATCCAGTTCGCTCATAACGTCGTCCAGCATCAGCACCGGCGCTTCGCCGGAATCCTGCCGCATAAGCTCTATCTCGGAAAGCTTGAGCGAGAGCGCGCAGGTCCTGACCTGGCCCTGGGACGCGAAAAACCTGGCGTCGTCCCCGTTTATGAACACGCCCATGTCGTCCCTGTGCACGCCCGAGCCCGTGGTCTGACGCATTATGTCCGAAGTGCGCCTTTCGACCAGTTCCTCTAGATATGCGTTTCTCGTCTCCTCAGGGACTGAAAGCAGTTTCGCGCTGGGTTCATACGTGAGTTCCAGGCGCTCGGTCCCGCCGGACACATCCGTGTTGATAACAGACGCGAACGTCAAAAGCTTATCGATGAACCATTTCCGTAGATGCATTATCTCGGAGCCCGTGAACGCCAGCGCGGAATCCCATGGATCAAGGCTGTCCTCTGCCTGGGCACCGACGGAAATGTCCTTGAGCAGGGCGTTGCGCTGTTTGAGCGCCCGGTTATACCTTTGCAGGGAGTAGTAATATCTGGGCCGCAGCTGGCTGAGTTCCATGTCTATGAAACGGCGCCTCTCCGCGGGGCCGTCCTTTATCATGCGCAGGTCCTCGGGGCTGAACAATACACCCGTGATGTGCCCCAGCATTTCTCCGCTGCGGCCCACCTGCGCGCCGTTCACCTTTATCCTGCGCCTGCCCAGCTGGCTTATGGCGACCTCCACCTCGTGGTTCCCGTCGTTTCTTACTCCGGCGACCTTTACATAGCACTCGTCCTGCCCGGAACGTATCATTTCCCTATCCCGCGGCGTGCGGTGGCTCCTGCCTGTGCAGCACAGGTGGATCGCCTCCAGCACGTTGGTCTTGCCCTGGGCGTTGGCGCCCGCGAGCACCGTTACGCCCTCGCAGGGCTGGATAAACGCCTGTACATAGTTTCTGAAGTTTTTTAGCGTGATGCTCTCTATGTGCATATCAGCTCTTTTTGCGGGCTTCCAGCTTTTTGCGCGTCTCGGTGGCCAGCACCTTCTTGCGCATGCGTATGGATTTGGGGGTTATCTCCACCAGCTCGTCTTCGTCGATGTAATCCATCGCTTCTTCCAGCGTGAGTATGCGTATGCCCGTGACTTTCAGTGCCTCCTCGGCGGACGCGGAATTTCTGATGGAAGTCAGGTGCTTCTTCTTGCACACGTTCACGTCTATGTCGCCGGGGCGGGATGATTTGCCCACTATCATGCCAGTGTAGACCTTGGTGCCGGGCTTTATGAACAGTTCGCCCCTGTCCTGTATGTAGAACATGGCGTAAGAGGTGGTGTCGCCCGTTTCCCAGGCCACCAAAGAACCGCAGGAGCGGGACGGTATGTCCCCCTTATAGGGCTCGTAACCGGAGAATACCGCGCTCATAACGCCTTCGCCGCGGGTATCGGTCAAAAACTCGCCCCTGTACCCGAACAGGCCTCTCGAAGGCACGTTGAACTCCAGGCGCACCCGGTCCATGCCCTCCATGCTGATAAGCACGCCTTTCCTGCGGCCTATCTTTTCTATGACCGCGCCGGCGTACTCGCTGGGCACGTCGCACACCAGCTGCTCCATGGGCTCGCACTTCACGCCGTCTATGTCCTTATAAAGCACCGTGGGCTTTGTGACCGCGAACTCATAGCCCTGGCGGCGCATGGTCTCGATAAGTATGGACAGATGCAGTTCGCCCCTGCCGGAGACCTTGAACGTATCCGTGGTCTCGCCGTCCTCTACCCTGAGGGAAACGTCAGTCTGCATCTCCTTGAACAGCCTCGCCCTCAGATGGCGGCTGGTCACGTAGGTGCCTTCGGTGCCCGCGAAGGGAGAATCGTTGACCACAAAGTCCATGCTCACGGTGGGCTCGGTTATCTTTACGAAGGGCAGCGGGTCCGCCATCGCCACATCGCAGATGGTATCGCCTATCGCCAGGTCACCGAAGCCGGTCACCGCGACGATGTCGCCCACCTTCGCCGCCTCGCAGGGTATACGTTTTAATCCGTCAAACTCGAACAGTCCGCCCAGCCTGGCCGCGGGAGACACGAAGCTCTGCCCGTACACGCACCTTACCGCCATCTGGCCCGCCTTTATGGTGCCGCGCTCTATGCGCCCTATGCCGATACGGCCTACATAGTCGTTGTAGTCTATGGTGGATATCAGCAGCTGCAGGCTCTTTTCGTCGTCGCCGCTGGGCGCGGGGATATGTTTGAGTATAGTATCGAACAGGGGTATCAGGTTGACCGCGGGCGTGTCCAGGTCCAGCGTCGCCACGCCCGTCCTGCCGGAGCAGAACACCACGGGGGAATCCAGCTGCTCGTCGCTGGCGTCCAGTTCCAGCAGCAGCTCCAGCGTCTCGTCCACGACTTCGCGGCAGCGCTGGTCGGGCCTGTCCATCTTGTTGACCACTATTATTACGGGCAGAGACAGTTCCAGCGCCTTCTTCAGCACGAAGCGCGTCTGGGGCATCGGCCCTTCAAAACTGTCCACCAGCAGCAGCACGCCGCCCACCATTTTGAGCACGCGCTCCACCTCACCGCCGAAGTCCGCGTGGCCGGGGGTGTCGACTACGTTTATCTTTACGCCCTTATAGTGGATAGCGGTGTTTTTGGAGAGTATGGTTATACCGCGTTCCCTCTCCAGGTCGTTGGAGTCCATCACGCGTTCCGTCACCTGCTGGTTCTCCCTGAACACGCCGGACTGCTTGAGCATTTCGTCCACCAGCGTGGTCTTGCCGTGGTCAACGTGGGCGATTATCGCTATGTTTCTCAGGTCTTCTCTTACGATATTCAACTTCTTTTCCTCTTTTCGCCTGTCGTCAATATGTGCCGACTTCCTTGTATGTTCTGATTATCTCCGTAAAGTCTTTAAGGCTCACCTGTGAAGGTATGGAATGGTCCGATGCGAACACGTAGCCGCCGTTTTCCTTCATGACCGGTATCAGTTCCCTTATCTGGGGCAGTATGATTTCCGGCTTATGCCAGACGGCCGCGTTGGTGCCGCCGTGGAACAGCAGTTTGTCGCCGTACTCCCGTTTCAGCTTTTCGGGCTGCATGCCAGCCTTGACTTCCATGGGGTTCAGCCCGTCCAGCCCCATGCTCACCAGTTCGGGCACCAGCGGCATTATATTCCCGCAGGAATGCAGGCGCACGTAACAGCCGTGGGCATGCCCCCAGTCTATCGCTCTCTGATGGAAGGGTTTAAGCAGTTCCCTGTATGTTGAAAGGGAGAAAAACTGGGTGCCCTTGTAGCCCATGTCGTCAGGCCAGGACAGCTCGTCGAAGGTGTATCCCGCTTCCCAGACCATGTCCATCAGTTTAAGGTCACAGTCCAGCTCGGTCTCGAACATGTCCATTACCCATTCGGGCTCATCCTTCATGGCTAACAGCATGTTTTCCGTGCCCACCATGCCGGAATGGGTGATGTCGAAGCCGAACCACAGCCCTCCGCTTATCCAGTATCCCTCTTCCCTCCACTGTTTGTAATTCTTCCGGAGGCGTTCCCAGGGGATACGGTCCCGGGTGGGAATAATGCGATCCTTGATCTTGCGCCACTCGTCGGGCGTGGTCACCTGAAACCCCAGAGATTCAGGGGTCGTGGTATGGTGCTTGAAATTCCTGCGCGTCGCGCCCCAGGGAGTGGTGGATATGACAAACTCGTCGTTTTCCTCTATGATCCTGGAAGGCAGCCGCGGAGAATTGTCGACACCTATCGACGCCGTGCGGTCCAGATCAAAGTAGCCCACGTAGTCCCGGGTAGGCAGGCCTTCGCTCAGCCAGCGTTCCAGCGTCTCAGCCCAGGGATAGTCCATATAGGGCACCCTGTCCGCTTCCCGGTGCTGGTACATGCGGGCAAAACGCTCGCGGGTAGTCACTCGGTTACCTCCCCATATCGTCTATGGCGTCAGCTTCCGCCCTGTCGGCGGTCTCGTTTAATTCCAGTCCCTTGTTGTTCTCGCAGCACAGGCGTATGGACCACTCGTTTTCAAAAAACAGCACGTCCCTGCCCGCCCGATCCACCGCGGGCACCGTGGTGGAAGGCAGCCTGAGCTTGTCTATGGGCTTGGGCGTGGCCTTGACCCATCTTACATATCTGTAAGGCAGGGTCTCACGGCTCAGGTCCACGCCGTACTCGCTCTTTAAGCGATACTCCAGCACGTCCATCTGCAGCGCGCCCACCACGCCCGCGATCATTTCCTCGCGGCCTATGTTCGGGCGTTTGAATGTCTGCACCGCGCCTTCCTGGGACAGCTGGGTTATGCCCTTCAAAAACTGCTTGCGCTTCA
>JAFZLE010000220.1 GCA_017551645.1 Clostridia bacterium
CCGCTGCCGGAAGACTTGCCTTTCATCTCATTGCTCCTGTCTTTCCAGCCGGGGAGCTTGCCTTCGGAAGCGTACTTGATAAGCAGGTCCGCCTGCTCACGGGTCAGCTTGCCCGCTTCCACCAGAAGCCTGAGCTCTTCCTCGAACGCCTCGAGTTTCGCGGCTTTTTTGGCTTCCTTGTAGGCTTTCCAGGCTTCCTTGAGCGCGGCGGACTCGTCAGTCTCCGCGGTCTGGTTCTTGTCAGCCCCGGTCTCTTCCGTCACGGTCTCTTCGGCCGCGGGGGGCATCTGGGCAGCATCGCTGCCGCCTTCGGCGAATACGGCGTACATTCCCGCCGCCAGCGCCAGCGCGAGTATGAGCGCCAACAGTTTCTTCATGGTCTTAAACCTCCTTTTTGTCTGTGATCCCTCGGGATGGCCACATGATATCCCTCCAAACTAAAACCAGCCTAAATCGATTGTTAAGTTATTCGGCAGTGGTTTTCCGCCGTTTTTTATTGTCCGGACATACCGCGCGCTTGACACGGGCGCATGCAAACTGTTATCATCTGTTAGAAGGGTATATATTAACGGGAGCAGATAAATGCTGAGCAGAACGCACCTTACCGTGGGAACGGCCGCGTCACTCGCGGCGTCGTTTTTCATATTGCGGCCGGAAAGCCTGAGCGACGTGCTCATCGCCTTCGCGGGCGGCGCGGTGGGCGGCGTGTTCGCGGACGTGGACACGGTCAGCCACGACCGCAAGCACGACGCGTTCATAAGTCAGGCGCTGGCCGCCCTGGCGCTTTTCGCGGTCGCGGCGACAGACTGGTATCTGAAACTGGGCGTGTGCGAGTTCGTTACCGGGCCCAACCGCTCCAAGTCCCTTGCCGCCGGGGCGGCAATAGTGTTCATTTACCTGTTCGGTTTTCTGTCGCCCCACCGCACTTTCACCCACTCCATACTGGCGACAGCGCTGTTCTCGGGCTGCTTCGCCCTTATCTATACCCGGATGGGCTTTTCCGTGCTGGTCGGCTGCGTCTCCCACCTGGCGCTGGACCTGATCACCAAGAAGGAAGTCCACCTGTTCTATCCCCTCAAAACGGGCGTGTGCCTGCGCCTGTGCTACTCGGGCAAGACCGCCAACAGGCTCTTCATGCGCCTGGGCATCATAGCCACGCTGGGCATGCTGGCGTACCGGCTATACCCGTACATATCCGGGCAGTAGAAAGGCATATAAATAACGGGGCGGATGTTTCCGTCCCGTTTGTTTTTTGCCTGTCTACCGGGCGTCAAGCAATATCGCGGGGTCCTGGGCGGATATGTTCACCGCCTTGTTCACGTCCCATATGGTGGTCTCCACCTGGGTCTTCCCGTCGTCGTGCAGCGCGGAAAACGCGCCCACCGCCCTGAAAGGCAGCGTGTTTTTCACCGACAGGGAAGTGAGCTTCACGGCGGGCTCCCGCTTGTCCAGCTTAGGCGCATGCTCAAACTGTTTCACATACGCCCGGTAAAACGCGGTGTAGTCCCCAAAACCGCACGCCTGGCACGCCTCCGCGGCGCTCAGTCCGTTCAAAAGCAGCTGCTGGGCATATTTCAGGCGGCAGATATTCAGGTATTCCATTACCGTGCAGCCCGTCTGCCGGCGGAACCTGAGATTCAGCTTGCCTTTGGAAACGAAAAAGCGCTCCGCCACATCTTCCAGCGTGAGCCTGCGTGTCAGGTTCTGGTGTATGAAATTCAGCACCTCGTCCAAGTCCCGCAGCCCCGCCTGGAAGGTCTGGGCGTTGGACTGCGCGGGGACCGCGCCCGCCCGCAGCGCCAGGCGCAGAAGTATCGCCTCGGTCAGGGTGCTCACCCCCGCTTTGTGCGCCGCCTGGGGCATGGCGTACAGGCGGTCGAACTCCTCGAGCAGGGGCTTTATTTCCAGCGACCGGGCGTCGGGTATCACGTGCGCCAGCGCGCTTCCGCCGTCGTACAGCGTTTCCGGCGTGGGCAGGGCGCCCATAAGCAGTTCACGGCGCTCGGGGCTGATCACCTCGTCCGTAAAGTGCAGGGTAAAGCGCTCGTAGGGCTCCTCGCTCAGCACGTGTATGCCGTGGAGCACGTTGGGCACGATTATGATAAGGGTATCGGGCTTCAGGCGGTATTCCGCGCCGTCGTACAGGTATACAACTTCCCCCGACACGAAGTAATACAGCTCGTAAAACGGGTGGCTGTGTATAAGAAAGTTTTCGCTTTGCACATGGCTTATGTCATGCGTGACGCTGTATGTGGGCGAGACCAGCACGTTATGCATGCGATTGCGCCTCCCGCTTAAAGAATACCCGGACATTCCCGGGCGCGTTTATGATGATACCATATCCCGGTCAATAACACAACCGCTAAGATTGTAAAAAAGTACCCTTCATGCGCCATGATCCTGCGAAATCACCCTTACAATGTATAAATCGACGCAGTTATACCCTTAAAATGCCTGGCATGCCGTTATTTTTGCAATATATTCTATCCTTTTTGCAATGGACAAGCCTGTTTTATGCGTTTATAATAAACTTAAGCTTAACAGTTATATAATACAAGTGAACCTCTCGGAACAAATGATTGTTCCGCGATAATATGACAAGGAGGCAAACCACACATGAAAAAAGCATTAGCCATCGTATTGGCGCTGTGCCTGCTGCTGACGGTTTCTTCGGCTTTCGCGCTGGAGCTGCTGCCCGCCGGGGATACATATCCCATCGACACGGACGCCACTATCTCCTGGTACGTGCAGGGCAGCCTGAGCCCCCATGACGTGTACGCGGACTGGACCCAGTCCCCCTTCCATACCGGCCTTATCGAGAAGACCGGCGTGAACATCGACTGGTCCTTCCCCACCACCGGTGCTGACGGCAACACCTACACCAACACGCTTTTGGCCGAGCCCGCCACCATGCCCAATATCATGGGCGTGAGCAAGATGGCCGACGCCGCCATGTACCTGAACGAGGGCATCATCTGGGACCTCACCGATTACATCGAGGAGTACGCTCCCGCCTACTATGCCTTCCTGCACACCAATCCCGCCTACGACAAGGCGCTCAAGACCGACGACGGCAAATACTACGCCTTCGGCTTCTTCCGTGAGGACGGCGGCTGGAACGACTCCTACCGCGGGCCCGTAGTGCGCACCGACTGGCTGGAAGAGCAGGGCCTTGAGATCCCCACCACCATCTCCGAGTTCGAGAACGTGATCCGCGTGTTCAACGAAGCCTACGGCGCCCAGTTCTCCTTCGCCTGGAGCCGCTTCAAGGAAGGTTCCCTGGAAGGCGCTTTCGGCGCTTATGCCACCTCTGACGCCACCTGGTTCATAAAGGACGGCGAAGTCGGCCTGGGCAACACCACCGAAGAGTGGCGCGCTTACGTGGCCTGGCTGCGCAGCCTCAGGGAAGACGGCCTGTTCGACGAGGACAACTTCTCCCTCACCGACACCACCATCAAAGCCAAGGTGCACGACGACAAGGTCGGCATCTCCATGACCTCCATGGGCCAGCTCAACAACTGGAACAAGGAAGAAGTGGCCGCGGGCCGCGAAGGCACCTGGATCGGCATCCCCTATCCCACCGACGACGACGGCAACATCAGCTCCATCTTCGGCGGCAGCGGCATCGGCGGCTACACCTACATGATCAGCAAGAGCGCCGATGAAGAGACCATGAAGCTGTGCCTGCAGGTGCTGGACTACGCCTACACCCAGGAAGGCTTCCTCTACTGGAACTTCGGCGTACAGGGCGTATCCTGGGACTATGACGAGAACGGCGAACCCGCCTTCCTGCCCCTGGTAACCGACGATACCGACACCGACCCCATGACCAAGTACAACGGCGCCACCTGGGGCTCCGCGTGCATCCAGGCCACCAAGCTGCTCTACTTAAAGAACAGCCCCGTGGCCGTAGCCGCCAACGACACCTGGTTCTACTCCGTGCCCGCCGAAGTCTCTTCCGGCTGGAAGTGGCCCAACGGCACCACCTTCACCGTTGAGGAGAACGACGAGCTCAGCCTGCTCAACGCCTCCAACATCGGCACCTACGCCAGCGAGTCCTTCGCCAAGTTCGTAAACGGCGACCTGGACATCAACGACGACACCGTGTGGGCGGAGTATCTGGCCAACTACGATACCTACAACCTCCCGCGCATACTTGAAATCCGCCAGGCCTGCTACGACAGGTACCTGTCCCGCTAAACGCCTTTCGCCGGAGGGGGACCCGTGTCCTCCTCCGGCTCTCTTATCCAGCGCGCGACCGGAAATACCGTGTCGCGCTTATCCCGTTGATGCGGCGCTCCAAGCCCGGGGCGGGTCCGCAGCCGCAAGGCATCTACCTTCCTCTTTGAAAAGGTGGCAACGCTTATGGTAGCAAGCAGAGAAAAAAAGGAGCTGACCCTGGGGCACAAGCTGTCAAGGGACTACAAGCTCAACAAGTGGAAATACGTGCTCATACTGCCGGTACTTGTGTATCTGGCGCTGTTCGCCTACAAACCCATGTACGGCCTGGTGATCGTATTCAAGAATTACAAGACCACCCGCGGCATCGCGGGCAGCGATTACGTGGGCTTCATGTGGTTCAGGGCCTTCTTTAACGACCCGTACTTTTTCAGGCTGCTGCGCAATACGTTCACGCTGAGCGCGCTGTCCATAATATTCGGATTCCCGGCGCCTATCCTGCTGGCGCTTATGATAAACGAGGTCCAGAACACCAAATTCAAGCGCATGGTACAGACCATCACCTACATGCCCTATTTCATCTCCCTGGTGGTCACCTGCTCCATCATAACCATTTACTGCCAGCAGGACGGCCTGTTCTCAAACATAGCGGTGCTGTTCGGGGGCGAAAGGCAGAACTTCCTTATAAACGTGAACGCTTTCCGCCCGATCTACGTCATATCCGGCATCTGGCAGAACATAGGCTGGAACTCCATCATTTACCTGGCGGCGCTGTCGGGCATAGACATGGAACAGTACGAAGCCGCGCGCATAGACGGCGCCAACCGCTTCCAGCAGATACTGCATGTGACCATTCCCGGCATACTGCCCACCATAATGGTGCTGTTCGTGCTGCGCATGGGCTCCATACTGAACGTAGGCTACGAAAAAGTGCTTTTGCTGTACACCACCAGCACCTATGAGGTGGCGGACGTGTTCTCCACCTACACCTACCGCATGGGCCTGGTCAACCAGCAGTATTCCCTGTCCACGTCGGTGGGCCTGTTCAACACGCTGGTAAACGTCATGTTCCTGGTGCTTACCAACTATCTGAGCAAAAAGACCACCGAAAGCGGCCTGTTCTGAGGAGGTGCGGCATGATCAAGGAGAAACCGAACAATAAGCTTATCGGCCGCACGGCAGGCGACGCGGTCTTCGACTCCGTAAACACTTTTATACTGCTGCTGCTGTGCGTGGTCACGCTGTATCCCATGTATTTCGTCACGTGCGCCTCGTTCACCAAGAACACCTACCTGCTCACCCACCAGGGCTCCCTGTTCTGGCCCGTGGGCTTCAACGTAGGCGCGTACCGGCTGGCGTTCACGCACCCGCTGCTGCTGAGCGGCTATAAAAACATACTTATCGTGCTGGCGGTGTCACTGCCCATCAACATAGTGCTCACGCTGTTCTGCGGCTACTTCCTCGCGTGCAAGAACGTGCTGCTGAAAAAGCCGATACTCTTTATCATCATGTTCACCATGTTTTTCTCCGGCGGCATGATACCCGCGTACCTGAACATCCGCGACCTGGGCCTGTACAACACCCTGTGGGCGCTGATACTTCCCGGCGCGGTGAGCGTGTACAACTCCATCATCTGCCGCACCGCCATAGAGGCAGTGCCGGACAGCCTTTCCGAGTCCGCGTACATAGACGGCGCCAACGACCTGGTGATCGTGTTCAGGATCATACTGCCGCTTATAATGCCCACCATCGCCGTACTGCTTTTGTATTACGGCGTAGGCCACTGGAACGCCTGGTTCAACGCGTCCATATACCTTAAGGACAACGACAAGCTGCCCATACAGAACATACTGCGCGCGGTGCTGATCGCCAACTCCAACACCCTCAACTCCGCCGCCACGGAAAACGACCAGGTGAACGAGTTCGCGGAGTCCATCAAGTACGCGGCCATAGTGCTCACCACCGTGCCGGTACTGTGCATCTACCCCTTCCTGCAGAAGTACTTCGTAAAGGGCGTCATGATAGGCGCGGTAAAGGGCTAAGGCCCGCTAAAGACATAACCATCGGGAGGATCTATGGCGAATTTTGATATCGTAAACGCGTTTACCGACAAATCCTGGCTGGATGAGATGGCCGGAAAGCTCGCGCGCAAAATGGCCTACGGCGCCAAAAAGGCGCGGGAAGTCGGCTGGATGCCCTACAGCACCAAGGACGGCGGGTGGGCCGAGACCCGCATCGGCTGGTGGACCAACGGCTTCTGGCCCGCCAGCATGTGGCAGATGTACCTTATGACCGGCGATCAGCTCTTCCGCGAGGAAGCGCTCAGGGCGGAACTGATGCTTGACGACGCGCTTAAGGACTTTAAGAACCTGAGCCACGACGTGGGCTTCATGTGGCTGATCCATTCCGGCGTGCGCTACGCGCTGGAGCACGATCAGGACAGCTTTGACCGCACCCTGTTCGCGGCGGACATGCTGGCCTGCCGCTACAACGTGAACGGCTTTATCCGCGCCTGGAACCCGGCGGGGCGCGAAGGCTGGGCGATAGTGGACTGCATGATGAACCTGCCCATACTCTACTGGGCCAGCAGACAGACGGACGACCCCCGCTACAGGCTGATGGCCATGAAGCACGCGGACACCACTGCCAGATACTTCGTCAGGCCCGACGGCTCCTGCAACCACATAGTGATATTCGACGCCGAAACGGGCGAGTACCTGGACAATCCCGCCGGGCAGGGCAGCGCGTCCGGCTCCAGCTGGAGCCGCGGCCAGGCGTGGGCGCTGTACGGCTTCACCTTAAGCTGCATCCACACGGGCAAACAGGAGTACCTGGACACCGCCAGGCGGGTAGCCAACTACTTTATCAGCCAGTGCGAAGGCGACTGGCTGCCAAGATGCGACTTCCGCCAGCCCCCCGAGCCCGTGATACGGGACAACGCCGCCGGCAACATCGCCGCCTGCGGCCTGCTGGAACTGGCGCGCTGCCTGCCCGAAGCGGAAGGCTCCCGCTATTTCGACGCGGCGGTAAACATACTAAAAGCGCAGGAACGGGACGCCGCGAACTGGACGGAAAGCGACCCCGCCATATTCACCAAGTGCACCGCCCTGTATAACGACCCCAAGCAGCACCACATGACCATGACCTACGGCGACTACTACTTTATCGAGGCCGTCAACAAGCTGCGGGGCGAAAAGCTGCTGTTCTGGAACCCCTGATGCGGCCTGCTGCCCAATAAAAACAGGGCGGATCGTTTTGATCCGCCCTGTGTTTTGTATCGCCTTTCCTGCCGCCTTTTCACCTGTCGTCCCAGGGGTCGATATCGAAAGCGTCGTTTCTGCCGCCCTCAAACACGCTGCCAAGCGGCAGGGCCGGGTCCGATGTCCCCGCGATGTCTCCGTTTTCGTCAAGGCGTTCGCGCCCGAACGGCAGGGTGGGCACGGTCTCGCCGATATAGTTTCCGTCGCCGTCATAGTGGAGGGCGTTGTCGAACAGGCCCGGCACGCTGCTGCCCACATGGCTGCCGTCAGCGTCATAGTGTTCGGCTCCGCCGAATATGCCGGGCGTGCTGCAGCCGATCACGCTGCCCTTTTCGTCATAGTACGTCGTCCCGCCGAATATCCCGGGAACGGCGGTCGTCTTTTTGGGCCCCATCATATCACCCCCCAACGCCATAATTTTAGCATCGCGCCAGCCTGTCGTCAACCCGTACGCCTGCCCGCGAAAAGACTTTATGCGAAAAGGGCTTTATCTCATCCCGAAGATGTAGTATACTGTTTTTGCGCGGTATTGCCCCTTAAGGCGCCCGCTACGTATAAACTTACGGGACCCGGCGCGAAACGCTCCCGGATACTCAGTGGATCATATTTTTATCCCGATACAAGACCCCAAGGAGGCTGAACGGTCATGAAACGGTATATCGCTGTTTTAACGGCGCTTGTAATGCTGCTGTGCCTGCTTCCCTCCGCTTCGGCGGACGGCCCACACACCCACTCCTGGAAGGAGAAAAGCCGCGTGGAGCCCACCTGCACAAAGGACGGGTATGCGGTATACGTATGTTCCTGCGGGGCGAGAAAGACCGAGCCGCTGCCGGCGCTTGGACACAAATTTTCCAAAAAGGTATACGTGAGCTATGCGGACTGCGAGCACTACGGCGTGTTTTACTGGGTGTGCGAGCGCTGCGGCGCCCATTCCCCCACCGGCAACGACAAGCCCCTGGGCCACGACTGGAACGAGGGCGTGGTCACGAAAGCGCCCACCGCCACGGAAGACGGCATAAAGACCTATACCTGCCAGCGCGACCCCTCCCACACCAAGACGGAAGCGATACCGG
>JAFZLE010000221.1 GCA_017551645.1 Clostridia bacterium
ACTCGATGAGCTCGCCGGCAGTGCGGTCGTACACGCCCTTCGCCGGCACCCACTTGCCGTCTTCGTTCTGCCAGGTGTCGTTAGTCACATAGCCTACGCGATCCCCGGGCTCGAACAGCGTTTCCAGATACAGTATGAGATCCTCAGCGGGCGTACTTATGTATTCTGCCTCATAATCGCTGCCGCTGCCGTCATACGCTATAACGTCATTCCAGTCCATGATGCCCGCGTCGCCCTGGTACGGCGACCAGCCACGGTCACGGGCTAGTTTGAAAATGGTCGCTCCTGTAACGGGAGAATCGTTGCCGTGGAACGTGTCCCAGCGCCGCCGGCACTCACCTTCGTGGTAGCGTGCGAGATCCGTGCGGCTCCATTCATCCCATACGCCCACGTCCAGCCCTTCGGCCTTAAGCGCCATGCCTATCTGCACCCAGGTGCTGTAGTCGGTTTCCGAACAGCTGATACTGTTCAATGCTGATATGATATGGTCCATTCGGTTTCTCCTTGACAAAAAAAGGTTTGTATAGTAAGGTTGATTCAGTCGCAGTTACGGTTTATAATTGGCGGCGCAGAATCCGGGCGGCAGCCGCCATCTGTTTTTCTCGAGGCGCGTGAGCATTTCTCCTGCCTGCCTGAACGTCCATGTGCCCACCTGCTTAAATCCGTAGCGTTCCAGGCAGCGGATCTGTTTGGGAGTCGAGAGGCCGGTCTGCTGCCTTCGTATAAGCCTGTCTATTAGCAGGTGTGCTTTGCCCGCGTTATCTACTGACTCGGCCAGTATGCCGCGTTTCGTGAGGAACTCGATCTGCTTGGGCGACGGCGGGCCCATCTCCCATGCGAAAGTGGGCACATATGAAGCCAGATCGCAGTCCGCTATAGACATGGCGTACTGAAGGGGATCCACGAGCTTGGTCTTTAACCCTCTCAGGTCGCGCAGCCGTGTTGCCAGCGTTTTTTCACGCTCGGCCAGCACATTGCGCTGGGCTTCCTCTTCAGCCTCCATTATGTCCATGGGTTGCGCAGAGCTTCCGAGCAGGCGATCGATCTCCGCTGTAACGGCCTCATCCCTAGATAACAGCGATGAAGGCCTGCACAGGTCGTGCCTTTCGGTCAGCCACAGGAAATCCAGCAGCAGCAGTTCGTTCTTGCCGGGAAATAAACGCATGCCTCGCCCCACCATCTGCTGGTACAGGCTGCGGATCTTGGTGGGTCTGAGTATCACTATGCAGTCCACCGCGGGACAGTCCCAGCCTTCGGTGAGCAGCATACTGTTGCATAACACCGAGTATCTCCCCGCCGCATAATCCCTGAGTATTTCCGCGCGGTCCGCGCTCATGCCGTTCACTTCCGCGGCGGGCACGCCCATACACCTGAGCATTTCGCAGAAGCGCTGGGATATGTTTATGAGGGGCAGGAACACCACTGTTTTCCTGTCAGCGTAATTCCGGGCTATCTCATCAGCTATCTTCCACAGGTAGGGCTCCAGCACTATCACTATCTCCGACAGGTCGTAATCGCCGTTGGTTTCCCTGACCTTCCTTATATCCAGCTCCAGGGAGATCATCTTGGAGCTTACGGGACACAGCCAGTGCTCCTTTACCGCCTGTATGGGCGTATATTCATACGCGAGACTTTCGAAATACTGGCTGAGGCTCTTTTTATCCGCTCGGTCGGCGGTAGCTGTTACGCCCAGCACGTTGGCTTCGGGGAAGTGGCCGAGCACACGCTGATATGAATCCGACAAACAGTGGTGGGCCTCGTCGACTACTATGGTGGAGAAGTAGTCTTGGGGAAAGCGTTCCAGCCGGCTCTCCCGGCACAGCGACTGCACCGAGCCCACAGTGACCGGGAGCGGGCTGTCCAGGGATGATCTGTCCGCTATCTCATAGGCGCAGTCCATGCCCGTCACCTGCTTGATCTTGTCCGCCGCCTGGTCCAGCAGTTCGCCCCTGTGCGCCATGACCAGCGCCCTGCCGCCGCCGGCTAAGCGTTCCTTTATGACGGCGGCAAAGCACACGGTCTTCCCGCAGCCGGTCGGAAGCACCAGCAGCGTACGCTTCCGGCCTTCCGACCACTCCTTGAGTATGGCGTCCCGGGCTTCGGCCTGGTAGGGCCTAAGCTCAATGGCCATCAGATCCCAGCCTCCCCGCCGTCACAGACCTCATAGACGATGGGCTCGGATCCTAATAGCAGATCCCGGCAGCGTATAAGTCCGAGCAGATCCGCCGCGTGTTTGGGACAGGGTTTACCGGCAAAGCGCGCGGCTGCCGATTCGATGACTTCGCGGATGGCTGTATACGCGTCATCAAAACACAAGGGATCTCCCGTTGCTTTGATCACTTCCTCAGCTTTCGTTATAAGTTCATGAAGACGTATCCGTTTTCTGAGCCTGAGAAGTTTTTCGGCATATTCCGGATCTGCAGGGTCAAGGCTGGCAAAATGAATCGCGTCGTCAAGTGTCTGGACTGCTTTTATATCTCCCTTTTTGAGCTCTTCGAGCTTGGCGTTGAAAAGGAACTTGATCAATTCTTTTTTCCTATTTGGGCTTATGGTGTTCTGCATATTCTCCTCCTTAATAACTCTGTTGACTGTAACGGGGCACATGATGTAATATCGGCATCAGAAGCCGCTGTTGCCCCAAGGCAGTTCAGGATCCTTGGTTTCCACCAGCCCGTTGGGATCGTCGCAGTCAATAAAGCTCTCCACGTTGTTGGCCTGGCGTTCTTCGCCGTTCTTACCCGTATATGAGCGTGGCTTTATGTGCGCCTTGCCCCTGGCGCCCACGACTTTGGTCCAGTCCATGACCACCTGCTCGCCGTGCTTTTTCATTCCTATGGAGCGGAAGAATGAGGCTATCCTCCATTCCAGCGTGCGGTAGAGTATAAGGTCGACCCTGGCGGTAGCGATGCCCTTATCGTTCTCTATGTCCAGTGACAGCGTAGCCTTATTGCAGGCGGGGATCTTTGCTGAGCCGGGGAAGCGCGCGCGCTCGAAATCCGTTACGGTAAAGAAGTAGTCGCCTTCAGGGAGAATAACGAATTCCCTGCCGTCATCCTGTATAGTGTCGTTCCAGTCCATGATCCTGTTATCTTGTGCCATATGATGCTCCTTTCAAATGAACAGTCGTTTATTCTGGGTCTACATACATCGGTAAGCTGCTATGTCCGCCGAAAATGGCGCGTACTCGGGGGCGGTGTGTATGGCGGTCCCTACCTGCGACCAGTTGGGCATGAGCCAGTCCGTTACGA
>JAFZLE010000222.1 GCA_017551645.1 Clostridia bacterium
ACGTCATCTTCCCCCGCCTCCCGGGGGTCGACCATAACGGACAGTTCGAGATCCATCCTGTCCTTAAACAAAACTAGGAAAAAGGAGATGGGTCTGCAAAACGCAGGCCCGTATTTTACCCCATGAAGAAAAACATTTCCGTATCTTACATTACCCGCGGCGCGGTCATCGCGGCGCTGTACTTCGCGCTCACCTACGTGATGTACTCCTTCGGCTCCGGCGCCATACAGCTCAGGCTGTCCGAGGCGCTGTGCGTGCTGCCCCTGCTGATGCCCGAGGCGGTGCCAGGCCTGTTCATAGGCTGCCTTATCGCCAACCTGGTGGGCGGCGGCGCCGTGTGGGACGTGGTGTTCGGCTCCCTTACCACACTGGCGGCGGCGTATCTGACCTACAAGGTGGGCTACAAAAAGCCCAAAGTCAGGACCTCCCGCTACTGGCTGGCGGTCAGCTTCCCCGTGATACTCAACGCCGTCATAGTCGGCGCGGTGGTGTGGGCGTGCTACGGCTTTTCCGGCTTCGGCGTGGAAGACAAGCACACATTCGGATACCTGCCCCTCACCATGCTCACCGTGGGCATAGGCGAGGCGATCGCGGTGTTCGCGCTCGGCACCGTACTCTACCAGGCGGTATACCGCCTGCCGGACAGCCTGCTGAGCAAATAAAAAATTACCGCGGCCTATTGGGAGGGGGGCCGCGGTAATTCATTAGCGCTTGCTAATAACGACATATTAGCACGTTTTTGTTCATTTGTCAACAGCTGATAAAGTATTAGCGGTGAAACGCCCTTCAGACGAAGCGGCGTTTTTTATTCCGCCTGCTTTATGAACATTTCCCCGTCCGCCACTTTCACGTAGGGGAAGCTGTCGGAATTAGAGGCGGAGTAGGTGAGCGTCCCCTCGTCCAGGCCGAAAGTGAAGCGCAGGTCATAGCCCGCGTCCTTGTTTTCGTACATATACACCGCGCCGTAATATATATGCCAGGTGCCGCTGCCCATGTAGCTGCTCAGGGCGCCCTCATAAAAGGCGTAGGTGCCGTCCGCGTTCAGGGTGATGGTGAAGTCTCCCCCGAAGCCCTCTTTTTCGTATTTGTACACGCCCGCGACGTGCGCCATCTCTTCCCGGGTGAACAGCTCCTCTATGGCGTTTGAGGCTGAGTGGTAACGGTCCGGGAACTTGTTTTCGCCGGAGGCGTACACGGTCCTGCCGTCCGCGAAGGTGAGCTGCAGGGTAAAGCCTTCCCCGTCCAGCACCCGGGGGTCGCTGCCGCGGAAGCCGTCCCAGTCTTCCAGGTCATAGTCGATAACTATCCGGGAGAGCTCCTGGGCGTAAGCGTCATCCAGCTCCCGCAGGATCTCCCCGTCTTCCATGAGGTACCATTTGCCGTCCCTGAACACGGCTTCATGGTACACCGGCACCATGTAGCCGCCCCTGCCGAAGAAGAAGCGGGTGACGGTGTGGTTCCGGGCCAGCTTTTCGCACAGCGCCTCGAACTCCTGCCGCCTGCCGTAGGAGGCGAAGGAGTATTCCTGTATGTTCCCCTCGTCCCCCGTCCAGTACAAAAACGTCCAGGGACCGGAATCCCCGTCCTCCAGGTGCTCTTCCCGGGCCTTGACCGTGCCGCCTTCCACGCAGGCGAAGAACGCGTCCCAGATCCCGTCGCTTATCTCAAGCGTGCCGGAAGCGACCGTGTCTTCCTCCGTCTGGGGCCAGCCGCCCCCCTGGCGGGACTCGTGGAAAAACCACTTTTTGCCGTCCTCGACATAAAAACGGTAGCGCTGGTAATGCGGGGGATAGGTGGAGGCGTCCACGGTGTAATAAAAATCGGTTATGTCGGCTTTGGCTACGTCCGTGCCCACCAGCAGCCCCTCGGTGGCGGCGACGGGGGACAGCCCCATTATCAAGGCCAGTACGGCGGCGAATATGTTTTTCACGTTTTTTCACACTCCCATCTTTTTGAGTATGCCCTCCGCGGTCACGCCGGGGTGGGTCAGGTACAGCCGGGCGATCTTTTCCGCCAGCGCGGGGTCGATGCCGTGCCTGCGCGCGATCTCGTCCACGCCGCGGCCTTTGGCGGTCTCCCTTACCACGGTCTCCACTAAAGCGGGCAAGTCGGCGCCGCTTTGCGGCAGCGTCTTATCTTTGACGCAGCCGAGGTCGATTTTGTTTGCGCTTAAGCCGTTTTCGTCCAGGGTGAGTATCGCCATGGTGACCGGCTGGTAAAAGCGGCGGGGACCGCAGCTCCCGGGATTGAGCAAAAGGGCGGTCCTGCCGTTTCCCGTGTCCTCCCGCTCGCAGTAATACGTGTGGGAATGCCCGAACACGACCAGGTCAAAGGGGGAGAGGTCCCGGGGCAGGTCCCGCTTTTTGTGGGTCATGAGCGTTTTAAGCCCGTTTAGCTCGAACTCCAGCGTGAAGGGCAGGCCTTCCGCCCACTCCCGGTCGTTGTTGCCCCTGACCGCCCTGACCGGGGCGATGTTTCTGAGATTGTCCAGTATCGCGGGGCTGCTTATGTCCCCCGCGTGGAGGATGAGGTCGCAGCCCTTAAGGTTTTCGGTCACCTCGGGGCGC
>JAFZLE010000223.1 GCA_017551645.1 Clostridia bacterium
GGATTCAGGTTCCCGAACAGCGCGCAGCGCCCGGCGGAATCCTGCTGCGCCTTTACCATGTCTATGGAGTCCACCGAGAGCACGCCCATGCGCGCCCGGGCGACCGGCTCCACCAGCTTTTCCGTCCTGCCGCAGATGTGTATAAGGCAGCTGGGGCACCTTCCGGACACGCGCTGCTTTACCTTTATATCCGCCGGCAGCACGTATTTCTCAAAATCGGAAGGCCGTATAAGGTCGCCCGAAGCCACCGGCTCGGGGATGGTCACCAGGTCCAGCCCGTTGTCTATCAGGTCTTCCAGATACGCTATGGATATCTCCGCGGCGAAGTCCACTGCTTTGTGTATGTCCTCTTCCTCGCCGTCCATCATTTCCATCAGGAAGTTCTCTACGCCCAGCATCTGCGCCGCCAACGTGAAAGGCCCGAAAAAGCCGCCGCCTATCATGGTATCGCCGCCCACCAGCTCGCGCATCTGTTTCAGCTGCACCAGCGTGCGCCGGTAGTAGTGGTCGTTTCTCATGTCGGCGATCACCTTGTTAACGTCATATCTGTCTATGTCGGCCAATTCCTTCAGCGGATGCCAGAGTATCTCGGCGGCGATGCTGTTCATGTCCACCTTGCCGCCCATCACCGCCATCATGGGCCACGCCGCCGCGCAGCCGGAAGTCAGTATGTCGGTGCCTATCTCTTTGTAGGCGTCCACCAGCATCTTCGCGCCGGCGTCCGGCAGGTCCAGCATGCCTGCCGCGGTGAGCCCGTTGCGGGCGCAGATCCACATCTGGCCGTTCAGCACAGCGAACGGCGTCCTGTCGGTAGGCTCGAAAGCGAGCGTTCTGAGTATCCTCTCCTTATTCGTCATGCCATGCAGCTCCCATTAGTGTGTATTTTTCCGAGTGTGTCCCGGGCAGATGCCGCCCTGCCTGTATTATACATTATTTTGCCGGATATGTCACGCACCGCCGCATATGTTTTCGTAAAAACCCGGACCGCGGCGGCAGGCAAAGTTCCTCCGCCCAAACAGCGCCCAAACGATTGCGGATTTGGCGATAATGTGGTATATTGAGCTGTATAAACACGCGGCGCGCGGAGGTAAGGCTTCAGATGTTCCCCGATATAGCGTCCGGCGCGGACTGGAAAAGCGCCGAACCGGTAAACAAGGGCTGGTCAAGCGACAGAAAATACCGGATACAGACATATTCCGGCGCCGAAAGGCTGCTCAGGGTATCGGATATCGAACAGTACGCGGCCAAGAAAAAGGAATTCGGCATCATACAAAAATACGCTCGCCTGGGTTTCGAGATGTCCGCGCCCCTGGAGTTCGGCACCTGCGGCGGCGGGAAAAACGTGTACATGCTGCTTTCGTGGGTCAGGGGGCAGGATATGGAGACGGCGCTGCCGGGGCTGCCCGAAAAAGAGCAGTACCTGCTGGGGCGGCAGGCGGGCGGCATACTCAGAAAGATCCACTCCGTGCCGCTGGACCCGGAAGATGTCCCCAGGCAGACCAAGAAAGAAAAAAAGCTGCTGCAGCTCTCCCGGTATGAGGATTCTGACCTCAGGATACCGGGAGACGAAACGGCGCTTAAGTTCGTTAAGGCGAACATAGACCTCATCTGGCATCAGCCCCCCGTCTACATGCACGGGGACTATCATCCCGGCAACCTGATATACACCGAGAGCGGTGGCGTGGGCGTGATCGATTTCAACCGCTGGGAAGTCGGGGACCCGTACGAGGAGTTCTACAAGCTGGAGAGCTTCGGCGCAGACGTGAGCGTGCCCTACTGCATAGGCCAGATAGACGCCTATTTTTCCGACCGCGTACCTCAGGATTTCTGGACCGTCAACGCGGTGTACGCGGCGCAGGCGTCCCTGTTCTCCATAAAATGGGCCGAGAGATTCGGCCGGGCGGAGATCGACGGCATGGTCGCCCGGGCGAACAGGGCCTTTGACGATTTTGACGGCTTCACTCTGAGCGTGCCCAGGTGGTACACTGACAAGTACCGTAAGGCTTACGCTGAACAGGGCCGGGCAGACACGGGAAAGGCGGGCTCAGTATGAAAACGTATTACTCCGACAATGACCTGACCGTGCGCGGCATGCTGCCTGAAGACGCGAAAATACTGTTTGACACGTACCTGTCCTACGGCTGGCATCCGGACCTGCAAACGTACGAAAACTATTACAGGCAGCAGCAGGCAGGCGCGCGCCTGGTGTTCATACCCGTATACAGGGGCCGGGTGTCCGGCCAGTGCACGCTGCTTTTGAGTCCGGAGCAGGGCCCGTTCGCGGGCAGCGGATACCCGGAGATAAACGACCTTACGGTATTCTTTGACGTGCATAACAGGGGCATAGGCAGCCGCCTACTGGACGCGGCCGAAAAAGAGGCCGCCAAGTTTTCTGACACGGTCTGCCTGGCGGTGGGCCTGCATTCCGGCTACGGGCCCGCCCAGAGGATATACGCCAAACGGGGATACATCCCCGACGGCAGCGGCGTGTGGTACAAGGGCAGGCAGCTGGAGCAGTACGCCCCCTGCGTGAACGGCGACGAGCTGCTTCTGTACCTGTCAAAAACGCTGAAGACCGGTGGCTGACACGCCGGGTCATTCGCAACCCCCCACATTATTCCGTTAATTCGCGTTATATTATTCCGACAGGCTGGATATCGTTCCGATAATGCGGTATCCTTATAAAAAAAAGAAACAGGACGTGATCGGACCATGGAGCTCTGGGACGCGTATACCGAAAAGGGAGAACTCATAAAAGGCATGACGCTGGTACGGGACGAACCGAGGCCCGCGGGCGTGTTCCACATCGTGTGCGAGATCATCGTCCGGCGTAAAAACGGCGAATACCTGCTCATGCAGCGGGACCCCCGCAAGACCTTCGGGGGCATGTGGGAAGCCAGCGCGGGAGGCTCCGTCCTGCGGGGCGAGGATGCCCTGGCCGGCGCGAAGCGGGAACTGTTCGAGGAAACGGGCATAAGGGCAGAAGACCTGACGGACCTGGGCCGCGTGGTCGCGCCCGAGACCGGCTCCATCTACGCCGAATTCCTGTGCGAGACCGACTGGCCCAAAGACGGCATCGTCCTGCAGGAAGGCGAGACCGCGGCGTACAGGTGGGTCACGGGGGACGAGCTCAAGAACATGAGCAAAAGCGAGCTGGTGACAAGCCGCATACAAAACTTTA
>JAFZLE010000224.1 GCA_017551645.1 Clostridia bacterium
CCTGCTCTGTTTTGTTGGACAGCCTTATCACGGCGTTTTTGCCTTCCTGCGCCGCGCTCAAGCGTATCGGTTCCCCGGGCTCGGCATACTTGACCGCGTTGTCAAGCAGCGTGCTGACCAGCCTGCTTATAAGCGCCCGGTCGCCCGTAAGGGTGAGCCCCTCCCGCACATCCACGCGCATTTCCAGCCCCTTGTACTCCGCCATGGCGGCAAACGGCTCGCTGACCTCGTCTATCAGCGGCCTGAGTTCCAGTTTCTCCATGCTGACGGGGGAGTTTTCCTCCTCCAAGCGGCTTAAGTACACCATTTCCTCCACCAGTTTTTTCATAAGGCCCGTCTGCTTGAACGTGCCGCTCACCCATGCGCTGCCTGGATACTCCGTTTCCAGCAGTTCCATGTTGGCGGTTATCACGGTTATGGGGGTCTTAAGCTCGTGGGAAGCGTTGGTGATGAACTGTTTCTGGCGCTCCATATTGCGTATGGTGGGCAGTATCGCCTTTTTGCTGGCCAGCAGAAGTATGACGAACGCCAGCAGTATGCCTCCCACGCACGCGATCAGGCTGATCAGGAGCAGGTTATTAAAAGACCGAAGTCTGTTTTCGCAGTCCAGCAGGGTCACGGAGTTCCCGCCCTCACGGGATGATCTTATAAGGAAAAGGTATTTCCCCTGAAATCCCCGCTTGCTGCCGGAAGCGTAGGCTTTCAGCGCGGCTTCCCGGGCGCCTTCCTCGTCGTTGCTCGCCAGCTGGGCGGTGCTGATGCTCCTTATATTCCCCTCTTTGTCGAACGACGCTTTGGCCCAGCTGGATTCCCCCGCCATCACCCTGATGCGCCGGCTGCCTCCGCTGGAACCGCTGTCCGGCCATTCCCTCGGCGATACCGTATTGTTTTCGCTTATATACTCCAGCGTCTGGTTGAGCTCGCTTTTTACGTTGAGCCACATGGCCAGGTCCACCACGCCCACCACTATGAACATGGCGAGGGTGAGGGCTATCAGCGACAGGCGTATAAAGCGCAGCCTCAGCTTTTTTATCATTTGCCCGCCTCCAGAGAATAACCGCTGCCCCGGTGGGCGGTGATCTGGGCGCTGGCACCTATCTCGCTTAAGCGCTTGCGCAGCTGGGAGATGTTGACCCACACCACGTTGATCTCGGCCTCCGCGTCCCAGCCCCAGATCTTTTCCATGAGCTGGGGAATGGAGAAGATCACCCTGGGGTTCTCCATAAACAGCTCCATCAGCCGGTATATCTTGCCGTTCAGGCGCACGGAGCCCTTTTCGGCTTTCATTTCGCCCGTGCCCTTGTCCAGCGTTATGTTCTCAAACGCCACGATGTCGGGCTGGTAGGCGTCCCGGCGCCTGAGCATCGCCCTGACGCGCGCCAGCAGTTCCTGCCCGTCGAACGGCTTGGAAAGATAATCGTCCGCGCCCGCGTCCAGGCCTTCCACCCTGTCCTCCACCGCGTCCCTGGCGGTCAGCATCAGGCAGGGCGTATTGTTCCCTTCGCTCCGCAGGCGCCTGAGCGCCCCTATGCCGTCCAGGCGGGGCATCATCCAGTCGAACACAAAGCCGTCGTACACCGAGGAAGCGGCCCAGTCGCAGGCGTCCTGCCCGTCCTGCACCGTATCCACGTCGTACCCGTTCCTTTCCAGCAGGGTCTTGACCGCCCGCTGCAGATCCAGGTCGTCCTCCGCCAGAAGCAAGCGCATGTGACCGTCCTCCTTATGATTTGCTCAGATTATACCACAGCGCGCCGGATTGGTCAAAATAAAATATCCGGGGCGTCAGAACGCCCCGGAACCGCAGTTTCCCGGCTTATTTGTCTCTTACAGCCTTTCCTTCTTTTCCACGTCGAGGAAGTACTTGTAGGTGTCCACCGTGAGCTCGCCGCAGGCAGGCTCGTCGCATACTATTATCGCGGCGGGATGCAGCTGCAGCGCGGAGCAGGTCCACTTCTGGCTCACGCCGCCCTCCACGCTGGCCGCCAGCGCGCGGGCCTTGTTGTGGCCGTTTATGAGGATCAGCACTTCTTTGGAGTCAGTCACCGTCTTGATGCCCACGCTCAGCGCCTTGGAGGGCACCTGGGATGGATCGTTGCCGAAGAAGCGGGAGTTGACGATCATGGTGTCGGTGGTCAGGGCGCGCACGCCGGTCACCGAGGTCAGGGAGGTGAAGGGCTCGTTGAACGCCAGGTGGCCGTCCACGCCTATGCCTCCCATGAACAGGTCTATGCCGCCGTAGGAAGCGATCTTCTTTTCGTAATCCGCGCACTCCTTCTCGGGGTCGGGATTCATGCCGTTGAGTATGTTTACGTTTTCCTTGGGGATGTCTATGTGGTCGAAGAAGTTGCTCCACATGAAGTGCCAGTAGCTCTGCTCGTGCTCACGGGGCAGGCCCAGGTACTCGTCCATGTTGAAGGTGACCACGTTTTTGAAGGACACCTTGCCTTCCCTGTTCATTTTCGCCAGGCGGCTGTACACGCCCAGGGGCGAAGAGCCGGTGGGCAGGCCCAGCACGAAGGGCCGGCTTTCCTTATGGGCGTTGATCCTGCCCGCGATGTACGCGGCCGCCCACTCGCACATTTTGTCGTAGTTCTCCTGAATGACAACCCGCATAATAGATCTCTCCTTATCTACAGGACGCTTCCGCGCCCGTATTAGCCGTAAGATGGTACATGAGTATGCCCGCCGCCACCGCCGCGTTCAGGCTTTCCGCCCTGCCCCGCATGGGTATTTTGAGCTTTATGTCGCTCATCGCCTGCACTTCGGGCGACACCCCGCGGGCCTCCGAGCCTATTACCAGCACGAAACGCCCGGGCACGCTGCCGGTACGGGCGTACATATCCTCCCCGTCAAGGGCGGAGGAGATGACCGCGTATCCCTCGCGTTTGAGCCCGGCAAGCCTTTCGGTCAGGACGCACTCCTCATGCCTGACCCTGAAGGCGCTGCCCATGGTGGAACGCATGACTTTTGGGGAAAACACGTCCGGGCAGCCTTCGCCCAGCAGCAGGCCGTCCAGCCCCGCCGCGTCCAGCGTGCGGATGATCGTGCCCACGTTGCCCGGGTCCTGCACACCGTCCAGCGCCACGAGCCTCTTTGCCCCTTCGGGCAGCTTTTCCCGCCCGGGCAAAAGGAACATGGCCGCCTGGCCCTGGGGCGTTTTGGTGTCGCACACCGCTTCGATCACGCTCCTGGGCACTGTGAACGCCTGGGCTCCCGCGCTTTCAAGTTCCGCCGCCAGGGGGCTTTCCGCCTGGAAAATGCCCGCGACCGGAGAAAGCCCGCTTTGCAGCGCTTCCCTTATCATCACCTCGCCTTCCGCCATAAACGCGCCTTCTTGCCTGCGGCCCCGGGCCGTGGCAAGGCTCTTCATGCGCTTTATGAGCGGATTCTGATGGGAGGTGATCGTCTGCATCTGCCAAGCTCTTTTCCTTAATAAAATGCGGGATTATGATACATCACGCGGCCGAAAAAGTCAACAAGCGCGGACATGCGCCGTCACTGCTTGTCCAGCCCCCGGGACACCGCGAAGCTGTCCGGCAGCCACTTGACGTCCTTCGCCTTGAAGCCGCTGCGGTTCATAATGCTCCTGAACGCGCTTTCCGGCGCGAAGCCGCCCTGTATGGGGCCGGGCCGCAGGTCGTTTTTACCCTTTGTGGAACCCATGTAGGAAGGGATGATGTCTATGCCCGCGTCCTCAACCTTGCCCGACGGATACACCGTGAACGCCTGGCGGAATATGGTGCAGCGGCTGTCTTTGGGGCTGTAGTTCCCTCCGAAGCAGAAATTGCCCAAGCTGCCTATCAGGTACTTGCCCTTGTACTTCACTATGCCCGAATACACGTGGGAATGGTTGCCCACTATAATGTCGGCGCCCAGGTCTATGCACAGCTTGCCCGCGCTCATCACCTTGTCGCCTATGGCGTGGGTGTTCTCCACGCCGCCGTGGTAGGACACGATAAGTATGTCGCAGTTGGCGCGGGCTTCGATCATGACCCGCCTTATGTCGTCGTTGGTGCTTTTCCACTGGTCAAACCCCACGAACGCCACCTTCACGCCTTCCTTTTCCGCGTAATATATGGAGTCATAGCCGCAGTAGCCTATGCCCTCCGCGTCCAGCGCCGCCATGGTGTCTTCCACGCCCTGACTGCCGAAGTTATTGATGTGGTTGTTGGCCAGGTTCGCAACCTCCACGCCCCCTGCGGTAAGGATCTTGGCGTAATCCGGGCGCCCTCGGAAATAGTACTGCAATTTTTCGCCCTTGGTATTGCAGTCGGTCAGCGGCCCTTCCAGGTTCACCACCGTGAAGTCGTCACGGCTGAACAGCTCCTGTACCGAGCCGAAAAAGTAGTCGTAGCCCTTCTCGTCGCACACCTTCGCGAAATACTTTTCCGATGAGCCTCCCGCTTCCCCGCCCAGCGTGCAGTCTCCCACGAAGCTGAACAGTATGGTGACGCCTTCCTCTTCCGCCATGCAGGAA
>JAFZLE010000225.1 GCA_017551645.1 Clostridia bacterium
AGCAGCAGGGGTATGAACATGCCCCTTATCTGCCTGTATGTGAACATGCGCGAATCGAAACGCTTTCCCAGTTCGTGCCTTACCGCGGCAAGCATTGCGCGCCTCCCGAAATTACTCCTTATATATTGTATTAAAACATATGTCCCATATTCAAGCTTTCGGCGGCCCGCGCATGGTTAAATTAAGGTTATCTGGATCCGCTTTACACCTGACAGTTTTTATGGTATCATTCCGACGGAAGGGAGGATGAAGATGAATCCGTTTCTTGAATTGTTCGATAAAAAGCGCATGCCCCTGATAATGAGCCTGCCCGTAAACGACGCGTCCCTGGCCAGAGCCGCCTTTGAGGCAGGCGCGGACGCCGTAAAGGTACATATCAACCTGCACCACGCCGCGGGCGGCGAGGACCTGGGCGGCTACGACGAGAACCGCGAGGTGTTCGCCCGCATATTCAGGGAAGCGCTGGGCCCCGTGGGCATAGTGCCCGGCGCCGGCTGCGAAGCCGTAATGAAGGACGCGGAGCAGGTCAAGACCGCCCCCTTCGATTTTATCTCCTTTTACACCGCCCACCTTCCCACTGCGTTTCTGCCCACACGCCAATGCCTTATGGCCGCCGCGGCGTGCGGCTTTACGCCGGACGAGGTCTCCCAGTACGAAGCGCTGGGCGCGGGCGTGGTTGAAGCCAGCGTGATGCCCCACGAGGGCTACGGCCGGCCCCTTTCCTTTGCGGACCTGGTGACTTACAGGCTTTTGAGCCAATCCACGCGCCTGCCCGTGGTGGTGCCCACCCAGCGCAGGATCGAACCCGCGGACGTGGAATACCTGTGCCGCGCGGGCGTGAGCGGGCTGATGATAGGCGCTATAGTGACCGGCAAGACCGAAAAGACCATAGTGGACGCGATAAGGTGCTTCCGCAGGGCGATCGACGCGCTATGAGGATACTTTACCTGCCCCTGGACAGCCGCCCCTGCAATTACCTGTGGCCCCAAAGGCTGCTTTCGGGCACGCCCCATGAGGTGATCGCGCCGCCCGAAGAGATAATGGACTATTTCCGCCGCCCCGCGGACACGGAAGGCCTCAGGGCATTCATACGCGAACAGTTGCCCCGCGCCGACGCGGCGGCGGTCTCCGCCGAGATGCTTTTATACGGCGGCATACTGGCCTCCCGCACGCCGGACGCCGCGCTTGAGACCGCGCTTGACCGGCTAGAGATACTTAAAGAGATCGCCCGCCGCGTGCCGGTGCACGCTTTCGGGCTGATAATGCGTTCTTCCGTCTCTGCTTTCTGCCAGTACGACTTGAAGGCGTACCACCTGATGACGGAATACTCCGTCAGTTGGGGACAGGCGTGGCAGGCGGGCGGTGACACTTCCGCCGTGGACAGAAAGTACGAAGCCCTGCTGCCCGAAAATGTTTTGAGCGCTTACAGGCGCGTGAGGCAGCGCAACCACGCAGTGAACCTGAAACTGCTTGAAATGCGGCGGGAAGGCGCACTTTCGTCCCTTATGCTGCTTCAGGAGGACGCTCAGGAGCACGGCTTCCACCGCCGCGAGCAGGCAGAGCTGACCGAATACATAAACGCGAACCGCCTGACCGATGTTTTCCTCCACAACGGGGCGGACGAGGGCGGCGTCATGGCGTGCCTGAAGGCGATCGGCCCCTCTCCCCTGCCCGTGGATGTCAGTTTCACCCGGGGAGACGGCTCCTTCGTCGCCCGGTACGAGGACCGGCCGTTCAGGGAAAACCTGTCAAGCTGCATGCGATACCTGAACCTGACATCTGGCGGCGGCGCGCCGACCCGCCTGGTCATACATACGCCATTGGGCGAACAGGGCGAAGCCGCCTGGCAAAGCCCGTTACCCGCACCGGACCTGGACGCGCTGGAAAAGCAATTTTCCGTGCCCTGCTACCTGCTGGACGTGGAGTTCGCCAACGGCGGCAGCCTGTACCTGATGTCCCGCCTGCGGGATAAGGGGCTGATAAGCTCCCTTTCGGGCTATTCCGGCTGGAACACCTCGGTGAATTCCATGGGCACCATGCTGGCGCTCATAAGGGCTGACGCGCTGAGAGGCCGGCCCAGCCCCGCTTTCAAGTGGGAACGGCTGCTGGATGACCTTTTATACGAAAGCATTATCCGCCAGAAAGCGGCCGGGATACTCGCCGGGCAGGGCGAGGACGTGTATTCCCTGAAGGACAAGCCTGCCGCGCAGGCGCTCATAAACTCCCTGCTGGCGGAAGAGCTCAAAAACGGCTGGGGCGAAGCCCTGAAACAGGAAGGCTTCTCCCGCGCCGGGTACCTGCTGCCCTGGGACAGGCTGTTTGAGTGCGACGTGAAACTTGACTGATCGGAGGCAATCATGCAGACAGTACATCCAAATCTCCACCCCGACGCCCAATGGTTCCCCAAAGCGGGGCTGGGGCTGTTCATACACTGGGGCATCGCTTCCGTGGACGGATACCTGGACCTGAGCTGGGGCATGTTCAAAGACTTCAAATACTCGCCCCGGGTGTGCCCGCCGGAAGAGTACTTCGCCCTGGCGAAAAAGTTCGATCCCGGCCGCTACGACGCGGACAGGTGGATCGCCGCCGCCAGCGAAGCGGGCTGCCGGTACGCGGTGCTCACCGCCCGGCATCACGACAGTTTCTGCCTGTGGCCCAGCCGCTACGGGGACTTCAATACCCGCACATACATGGGGAGGCGCGACCTAATCGCCCCCTTTATCGCCGCCTGCCGCAAATACGGCCTGAAAGTAGGCCTGTACTATTCCCCTCCGGACTTCCGCACCGCGGGCGAGTACCTGCCCTACGGCGGCTGGCAGGAGGACCGCAGAAGCGAGATTCCCAAAGAGCTGACCGATTACGAGCACGCGATAGTGCGGGGCCAGGTGCGGGAGCTGCTCACCAATTGGGGCAGGATAGACCTTATCTGGTTCGACGGCAAGTGGCGCCACATACTGGACGAAGAGAAGATCCGCGCCCTGCAGCCGGGCATAGTGATAGGCCGGGGCGACGACACGGATTTCGCCACCACCGAATGCCGCCTGCCCACGGAAGAAGAGTATGAACGGGACTTCAAGGGCAGATGGTGGGAATACTGCGGGGAGCTCAACTGCTGCTGGGGCTATACCAAACGGGACGAGCACACCGTAAAGAGCCTGGAAGACCTGCTCACGTGGTACGGATTCACCCGCGCGCACGGCGGCAACTTCCTTATCAACATGGGTCCGGACTCCGAAGGCGATTTCACAAAACTGGAATATCAGAGGCTGAAAGAGTTCGGCGAAGCCATCTCTTTACGTAACCTGCGTTGACAGGCGCGCGCAAAAAGGCTAAAATCTCTGCATGGAACAAAAACAGCCGCCGTCCGGAAACTTTACTCTTTACATTCCCCGGCGGGCCGTGTCCGAACAAATGACCGGGTTTTCGCGTCCAATTCACACACAAACCAAAAGGAGGCCTTTATAATGAAAAAGCTGCTGGCGCTCGCACTGTGCCTGGGGCTGCTGCTCTCCCTGCTGCCCGCCTTTGCCGCGGGGATCACCCCCATAATGCAGGTAGTCAAATGCAACGAATACGTATCCCTGAGGGAAAAGCCGGACACAAAGTCCAACCGCATCTACAAAGTGCACCTGGGTGAGCTGGTCACCAACTGCTCCGCCGACGAGAACGGCTTCGTGCGCTGCGAGTGGAACGGCCGCACCGGCTACATCCTCTATGAATACCTTCAGATGACAGACTATAAGTACTCCGACGGCATACTGGTCAACCAGATGGTCACAGGGGTCAACGAGTGGGCGAGCCTGCGCAAAAGCCCCTCCACCTCCTCCGAGAGGCTCATAAAGGTGCCCCTGTACGCCATAGTTACCTCCTGCACCGGCCCCGTGGACGGCTTCGTGCGCTGCACCTACAAGGGCAAGACGGGCTATATACTGGCCAAGTACCTGAAAAAGGCGGACTATAACTACAAGCCTACTCCCACCCCCACCGTGAAGCCCACCGCCACGCCCGAACCCACTCCCGTTCCCTACTATCCGCCGCTGCCCGACCAGATGACGGTAGTCAACGTGAACGAGTGGGCGAGCCTAAGGGCCAAGCCCAACGCCAACTCCGCGCAGCTCAAAAAGGTGCCGCTGGGCGCCGTGGTCTACGGCTGCGTGCAGGTGAACGACAAATACGTGGAGTGCGTATATGACGGAGCCACGGGCTATATAGCCAAGCAGTACCTGGAAGAGTACGTGCCCAGCGTTTCCTACCAAGGCTTCGAGTCTCTGGGCCCGGATATGCCTTCGCTCGAGGCGTTTGAGAGTCTGGGCACCGAAGTGCTCAAGTACACCTTCGACGGCTACACCGCCGTTGCCCGCCGCCTCTACTACGGCGACAAGGAAGAGCTTAAAGTCGTGTGCTACGACTCCACGTGGACTCCCCGCTGGAGCGCGGGCGTTGAGAGCGACCACGCCACCGAGCTTTACAGCACCGAGGCGTTCATAATGGGCTCCGCGGACCGTCCCCTGATCGTGCTGTTCCTGACAGGCTACGGCTTTACCGCGTATCCCGTCGGCTACTGGCAGGATGTGGAATGGGAAAATACCACCGAGGCGGCCCAGCATGTGGGCGGCTCCCTCTCTACCGCCGTCGGCAAGGACGGAACCGCTTACCTGATCGGCTACTACGAGAGCGCGCCCCTGGCCCTGTCCAAGGAGGGCGTGATCCTGTGGAGAGCCAAGAATGACAGCGACTTCATCTACTGGCCCTACGAGATCGAACTGTGCTAGGACAGGCTGTAATTGTTCTACGACAGCTTCTCAAGCAACGAAGCCTACTGCTACTGCGTAACTTACGATTAC
>JAFZLE010000226.1 GCA_017551645.1 Clostridia bacterium
CCAGCAGCGCAAGCAGCAGCCAGAGCAGCCAGCCGTAAGAGCGCGTTGTATCCTCCGGCGTCTCGTCCCAGCCAGACGGGGCGTCATTCTCAGGCTCGGGCGTATTCCCGTCGTCTTCGTCAGGCCATGAGGGCCCGGGCGTGTTTTCGGGCGGGTCGTCCGTCCGGTCGTCGTCCGGCCAGTTGGTGTCGTCCTCCTCCGGAGCAGGAGACGGCGTGGGAGCTGGTGTGGGTGTGGGCGTAGGCGTGGGAGTGCTGCCGGACGGCGGGGGCGTCCGGTTTTCGGAGCTGCTGTGCCCGCCGGCTTCATCGCCGCTTTCCCCCGTGTCAGAGGGAGTGGCGTCAAATGTCACCCAGCCGAAGCCCTTGAAATACACCTCGCACCATGCATGGGCGTTCTCGCCCGTCAGTACGTTTTCTCCGCCCTCCTTGACCAGGTACCCCTCCACATACCGGGCGGGCAGCCCGGCGATGCGGGCCATAAGGGTCATGGCGGAAGCGTAGTACATGCAGTAGCCGTTCATGCCGTGGAGCATGAACCAGCTGACAAAATCTTCCCCCTCCGGCACGTAACCGGGATTAAGGGTATACCGGCCGTTTTGGCTCAGGTAATCCCGTATGGCCAGCGCCGTTTCATAGGGGGACGCGCTGCCCCGGACGATCTGCTCGGTAAGCTCGTGCACGCGCACATCCACGCCGGCGGGCACGTCCCTGTTGATCAGTATGACGAAAGGCCAGTTATCGTCCTTATCGTCTTCGGCGGCGTTGATCGCGTCGGCGATCCCGGCTTCGTCCGCGTATTCCCAGTAATCGAAAGTATACGAGTCTCCGCCTTCCAGCCTGCGGGAAGCGAACATCTCGCCTATGTTGTTGTAGTAGACTTTCAGCCCGCTCTCGACGCCGCTGGCGCGGTTGGGGGTGTACACTGCCCAGTACAGGTTGTCCCCGAGAATATCCACCGACGCGGTCCTGAGCTCGAAACCGGCTTTTTCGGAGCTTTTGTCCAGGTCAAACGCCTGCTCGTACTCGCCGCGGTACAGCAGTCCCTCTATTCCGGACAGCATGTACCTGCGGATCTTACCCGCCTTGTCCGTGTTGCTTTCGTCCACCCACGCCCGGCCGTTGTAGGTATAGCGTATCGAGCCCCTCAGGTAGAGCTTGCCTTCGGAAGTCACTTTCAGCACTTCGTCGCTGCGGGGATAGGCGGGGCCGCCGAAAGTCTCGTTGCGGGTGCGCCAGCCGTATGAGCCTATGTTGAACGAGCGTCTTTGCTCCAGTTCGTCCCTGTCCAGGTTGAAGGTGTCTATCACGAGCCGTACCGCTTTGCGGGACGCGTTTTCCAGCGCAGGCACCGTCACTCCCTCTGGCACCAGCGCCCAGCTCAGCAGCGCCGCTATCAGCGCCAGGCTTATCATTGCCCGGTAGCCCGTGAGCCTCAGCCGTCCCGTGAGCGCGTACATGGAACACAGCGCGAAAACCGCCAGCACAAAATAGGTCTCGTTGGGCTTAAAGTCCGCGAACCAGAACAGCGCGAAACACATCAGCGCGATGGTTATAAGCAGGCTTACGCCTCTCAGGTCATTAAGCACTGTGTACGCGGCGACCATAAGGCACAGCGACAGGATCAGCGTGAGCTGGTCCACGTACGCTTCGCCCTCCCCCGCCTTTACGGCGTCTATTACCGTGCCCACATATGTTATGGGCTTCCAGCCGCCCAGCAGTTTTACGCCAGCGAACACCGCCAGAGCGGACAGAGTTATCCAGCCTGACAGCCTGGACACGCTCATGAGCCCCAGCACCGCCGCCGCCAGCAGGGTATAGCCGATCACATAACCGGCATCGGCGCCGCCCAGGTCCCACAGGTCGTACATCAGCGTTAGCGAAAAGCCGTACACGGCGGAAAGCACTATCGGCGCGAACCGCATCAGCGCCGTTTTAAGCCGTTTCATCGTCTTCCGCCTCCAGTGCGTACACGCTGACCGACACGCCCGCCGCGTCCAGGCGCGACAGCGTTTCGTCGTTTTCTCCCGGAACGCCCATCACGTACACAAGGCTGACCCCCAGAGAGGAATACATCCTGAGGCGTACGAGCATATCCGCCTCGCCGCCGTTAAGGGCGCTGGCCACCAGCACCGCGGCTGAAGTGGTCTGGCTGCGGCGCATGACCTCGCTGACCGCCGTCTTGAGCTGCGTGTCCCCAGCGGCGGCGATGTGCGCCAGCATGTCTTCCATGCGCGGCACGTCGTCCTCCGAAGCGGCAAAGATCTCGTTTGACCCTTCGTTAAGGCCCAGCAGCCTTACGCTTTCCCCCGCTTTCAGGCACGCCCTGCACACGCTCAGCGCGCACTCGCACACCCCGTCTTTGCGGTTTAAAGTCTCTTCGTCATTGCCGAAAAGCCCCGCAGTAACGGGCAGCACCAGCACTTCGGGCCTCGCCGCCTCCTCGTAGGTCTTTACATAGGGCTTGAACGCGCCGGTATACGGGTCCACATAGCGCGTGCTCAGTTTCCAGTGCACGCGCTTGAGCGCGTCTCCCTTTATCCATTCCCGCACGCCCGCCGGTTCATTGGCGTCGTCGGACAGATGCACTTCCCCGGAACCCGATTCCCGCAGCGAATGCTCGGGCCTTTCCGTTTCGAATCCCATGGGCAGCACGGTGTAGCTCACGGAGCCGGCGCTTATCTTCCGGCTGAACACGAACAGATTGAAAACATCCGTTATGTAAACGCGTCCTTCACCCGCGTTGAACACGCCCACATGGGCGGCGGGCAGCACGCACTGTCTTTCGTAACGGCAAAAAGGCGCGCCGCCGAAGCGCGCGCTCATCCCGGCGTCCGCCTGATACGCGGCGCTGCCTATGGGAAGGATGCCCTTGAACGAGAAAAACAGCTTAAGGCGGATCTCTTCTCCCCGCCTTACCCTTTCTCCGCTCTGCGACGAGGTCACGTCAAGCGTAGCCAGCGCCGGCAACAGGCTGACAAGCGCCAGGATCAGCATCAGCCCCATGCACACCGCGCCCATGAGCAGCAGGCGGCTGCCCAGCGTAAGCGCGATGACCGCTATGGTGGCGGCCGCCGCCATGAAATTGACCGTTCTGCGTCTCACTTTGCGCGTACCGGTACCGGCAGCGAGGCGATAAGCCGCGTGAGCGCCTTTTCCTCGCTGGCGTTTTTCTGGCTTATGCGCGCCTCCGGGCTCAGGGCCAGACGGTGGGCGAGCACCGGGGAAGCCAGCGTCCGCACGTCCTCAGGCATTACGTAGTCCCGCCCTTCCATAAGCGCCTTAGCCTGCGCGGCTCGCATGAGCGCTATGGCACCTCGGGTGGAAATGCCCCTGCCGAACAGTTTCGCGCTGCGGGAAGCCTGGGCGATATTGGTTATGTACATGCGCATTTCCTTGGACACCTTTACCTGGGTGACCTGCTGCTGCAGGGAAAGTATGTCGTCAGCACCGCAGACAGGAGATATCTCTTCCACGCGGCTCTTGGCGCCCCTGTACATCTCAAGCACCTTGAGTTCTTCTTCCCGGCTGGGATAGCCGATCTCTATGCGCATGAAAAACCTGTCCAGCTGCGCTTCGGGCAAAGGATACGTGCCCACGAAATCCACCGGGTTCTGAGTGGCCAGCACCATGAACGGCTGGGGCAGCGGCATGGTTTCGCCGTCCGCCGTGACCTGTCCTTCCTGCATGACTTCAAGCAGGCTGGACTGGGTCTTGGGAGAAGTGCGGTTGATCTCGTCCGCCAGAAGCAGGTTGCTGAACACCGCGCCCTGCCTGAAACTCATCTCTCCCGTTTTGAAATCCAGCGCGCTGTATCCCGTAACGTCGGAAGGCGTTACATCGGGCGTGAACTGTATGCGTTTGAAGCTGAGGGCCAGGCTGCGGGCAAAGGCAGACGCCAGGGTGGTCTTGCCCACGCCGGGCACGTCCTCTATCAGCACATGCCCGCCGCATAAAAGGGCGTTAAACAGCAATTCCACCGCATCGTCCTTGCCCACTATCGCCTGGGCTATATTGGTCTCAAGCTCCTGTAAAAGCGTTTGGGCTGAAAGCATTTTGATTCCTCCGTAAACTGTCGCGATCGCGTGTCGAAACGTTTTGACGTTCCCGGCAGCGCAAGTGTTCCTGTCAACAAAAAAGCGCCCTGCCTGACAGCAGGGCGCGGAGCGTGGGGTTAAATGGGCTCGAACCATCGACCTTCACGATGTCAACGTGACGCTCTGACCAACTGAGCTATAACCCCGAAACGCCCGTGTATTATATCATAGTCCGCAGCCCTGTGCGCGTTTTTAACGAAATTTAACGTTGCCGTCGGGTCTATCCGCGTTTTTTCGCCGCCTTCTGCTGCGCTTCCTGCCGCTTCATGCGCCGGGCGTATTCCCGCTTCCTGCGCTCGAAGGCCGCCTTGCGCGCCCGGTTGATGCGGTTGCGTTTCTGCTTTGCCCGGGCGATCAGGAAGATGACGACGCCTATGATAACGATGTAGATCAGCCAGCTGGCGGGATTGTGGCGGGGAGAGAAGAACCTTAAGACAGGCTTGTCTTCCAGCCATTCGTCCAGCACCTCGTCGGTGGTGGGCGGCTGCATCTCCACGTCCCTGGCCGCGACCACGCTGCCTTCGTAGACCGCGCCGTCAAGCCCCGTGAACGTAGCCGTGCCCAGAACATCTCCCGCCTTTAACGGCGCGGTCACGTCCCGGTTGAATTCCACCACGATCCTGTGGGCGAAATCCTTTGTTATCTCGTCCAGCCTGACCGGGTCCGCCAAGTCGCTCTTCAGATAGCCTTCGGTATAGCCGGCGGGTATGTCAGTGATGCTGAGCTCCACGTGCCCGTTGCCCGGATCGTCCTTCGCGGCCTTCCTGACCGTTACGGACAGCAGGCTGGAATCGCTCATCTGGCACAGTTCCTTGAAGCTCAAAAAACCGTACTGCAGGAAACCGTATTTGAACATGCGGATGCAGTCAGTGAATGCCTCCACATATGTCTTGTCTGCTTCATCTATCTTGACCGGGTTGTAGCATACGGCGATCAGCGTGACGCCGTTTTGCTCCGCCGCGCCCACAAAGGAGCGCCCCGCCGCCTTGGTATAGCCGGTCTTTACGCCTATCGCGGGCGCGTAGTACAGCCTTTTGTTCTCCAGGAGCAGGTCGTACTTGGACTCGAACTTCTTGCCGTCCGGCCAGAAAGAACTGTAAACGGTGTAGGAAGTCGCCGCGACTATTGAACGGAAAGTGGCGTCCTGCATGGCGTAAGCTGTAATTTTGGCCATGTCCCGGGCGGTGGTGTAATGGTTGACCTCGTGCAGGCCGTGGGGATTGGTAAAGTGGGTGTTGCGCTCGCTAAGGCCCAGATCCGCCGCTTTCTGGTTCATCAGCTTCACGAACTCGGTTACGTTGCCGCTCACCAGCTGCGCCACCGCCAGCGCGGCGTCATTGCCGCTGGAGAGCATCATGCCGTACAGCAGGTCCATGAACGTCATGCTGTCGCCGGGCGTCAGGCCCATTTTGGACGAGTCGCTGGACACGGTGATATTGCTGGGGATAACTATCATCTCGTCCAGCACGCCGTTGGCCCGCGCCCATTCTATGCCCAGTATGCAGGTCACTATTTTGGTGGTGGAAGCGGGATAGCGCCTTTCGTCCGCGTTCTTTTCAAACAGCACGTCGCCGGTCAGTGCGTTTATGAGTATGCAGCCCCTGCCGTACAGATGCCCCGCCTGCAGGTTTTCCGGCGTTTCCACGGAATAGTCCGTGGGGGTCACCGCCAGGGCAGACAGTCCGAATATGATGGTCAGCGCCAGCAGCGCGCTAAGTATGCGTTTTAACAAGTTGCCCCTCCGTCAGTCTCTGCCTTCAAGCAGCTGAAAGCCGTATTCAAAAAGCGTTTTCGCGTCGATCCATTTTTCGTTCTTGGTGAACCCGCAGTGCATTATCACAACGATGAGTTCCCTGCCGTCCTTGACCGCGGCTCCCACGAAGCACTGCCCCGCCTGGGAAGTGTAACCGGTCTTTATGCCCCTGGCGTAAGGGTAGTAGTACTTGGTTGAAAAATCCGTGATGCCGTAGTGGTGGTCCAGGAACAGTTCGCCCCTTTTGCTGGTGGGCGCCATGGTGTAGCCGGTGGAGAAGGTTATCTCCCTGAACAGGTCGTTCTCAAGGCAGTACTGCGTGAGTTTGGCCATATCCCTGCAGGTAGTGTAATGCTGGGCGGAATGCAGCCCGTGGGCGTTGGTGAAGTGGGTGGAATCCATGCCCAGCTCTTCGGCCTTTTTGTTCATTTCCGCAACGAATGCCTTGACCGACCCGCTGGTCAGTTCCGCTATTGCGTTGGCGGCGTCGTTGCCGGAATTGTATATAAGCCCGTACCACAGATCGCGCAGGGGCATCTTTTCCCCGTAATACACGGGCACCCTGGTGGAATCAAGGGATATGTCCCCGGCGGAAGCGGGCACGGTTATCATTTCACGCCCGTCCTTTGTCTCTATGGACACGATAAGCGTCATTATTTTGGTCGTTGAAGCGGGGTAGCGGCGGGTATCCGCGTTTTTCTCAAACAGCACCTCTCCCGTTTCCGCGTCCACGAGTATGCATGAATCACTGTAAAGCGCATACGGATACTCTGCCCGCGCCGCATCGGTCTTCTCCTCAGCAGCACCGGCCAGGCAGAATAACACGCACAGTATCAGCGCGACAGCGCGTTTCACAGCATTCACCTCCCAGTATAGGCCAGTATATTATATCAAAATATTACAGAGGTTTGACGATTTTTATGTTAAATGTGTTCCATATTCGCAGTTTTCAGGCACCGCGGCGCTTGAAACACGAAACGGTGAAATGGTATAATCGTCCCGTGAACGCAGCCGGGGCGGGGCGAACGTATGCGCCGGAAGGCAGTTACGCACGGGCACACTCGGAACAGCACGGGGCCGGCTCTGTCCCGTTTACAGTAAATTAACCGTTTTTGCCTTTATCCGGCAGATAAATATGATATAATGACCAGGATATTGTCGCTGCAGCGGCACTTCACCCTTTTGTTTGGAGACAGCTATGAAGGAAACATCCTCCGCGCAGAAGAATACTTCAAAAAATTACCTTCCGTTTATCATAATCGGCGGGTTAGTGTTTATCGTGCTGTGCCTGATCGTGCAGAAATACGTATTCCCCGTATCCAACGATACCAAAACCGAACAGCGCATAAGCGAGATCGACGTGGCCAACACCCTGCGGGTCACGGAAGTAATGAGTTCCAACTCGTCCATCATCCAGGACAACCAGGGCAGCTTTTCCGATTGGGTGGAGCTTACCAACGTTTCCTCGGGCGACATAAAGCTCAAGGGCTGGAAGCTGGCCAAGGATTCCGGCGCCATGGGCGTTATGGTAAAGTTCTTCGAGTTCCCGGAGCAGACCCTTAAAAGCGGGGAAAGGGTGCTGGTGTTCTGCACCAATACCACCAGCAACACCCCGGGCTACACATATCACGCGCCCTTCAAGCTTTCCGCCGCAGGCGACCGGCTGATACTGTACAACCCATCCGAGACCGCCGTGCAGAGCATAAACATCCCCGAGCTTCCCGCCAACTGCTCCTACGCCGAGATAGACGGCAAATGGCAGGTATCTAACGAGCCCACTCCACAGCTGGCAAACACCCACGAAAGCTTCGTGGCGCTGCGCTCCTCGCGCCAGCTCGCGGACAGCCCCATCTACATAAATGAGGTAATGGCCAAAAACGCCTCCTACGCCCCGGATGAGCACGGCGAATATCTGGACTGGGTGGAATTGTACAATTCCTCCAGCTACACCATAAGCCTGGCGGGGTACCACTTAAGCGACAGCGAGGACAACCTGCGCAAGTGGGAGTTCCCAAACATCTCGATCGGCGCGGGCCAGTACATGATAATCTATTGTTCCGGCTACGACAGGAAGGCCGCCTCCTCTCCCCTGCACACCAACTTCAAGCTGAGTACCGAGAAAGAAGGCGTCATACTTACCAACTCCCAGGGCTACATTATCGACATGGTGGACTGGGACCTGCTGAAAGCCGACCAGAGCTATTCCCGCCAAAGTGACGGCAGCTGGGTGACCACCAAGGCGCCCACCCCCGGCATGGCAAACACCTTCTCAAGCGCCGCGCTGATCTCAGGTCAGTTCGCGGCGCAAAATTCAAGCGGGGTTTTTATCAACGAAGTCATGGCCTCCGCTTCCACCTCTTCCAAAAACAGCTATGACTGGGTGGAGCTGCGCAACACTTCCTCCCAGGCAGTCGACATTAGCGGCTACGGTCTTAGCGACGACCCCGGCAAGCCCCGCAAATGGCAGTTTCCCCAGGGCACGACCGTTCCCGCGGGTTCCTTTCTGGGCATCTACCTGAGCGGGCAGGACGGCAAGATCGGCTCGTACCTGCACACCAATTTCAGCCTCTCAGCTAACGAGGGCGAGACTCTGGTGTTTTCCGACCCCGAAGGCAGGATACTTGACCGCTGTCCCATGGGCGTCCAGTACACCAACATTTCATACGGGCGCATGGGCTCAAGCCTGGAATCCGGTTTTTTTTATTTGACGGCGGCCACTCCCGGTTCGGTGAACGTATCTACCGGTTACGAGGAGAAGCTGCTTAAGCCCAGCTTTTCCGTGGCGGGCGGTATGTTCCCGGCAGGCGACAGCCTGACCCTGACCATAAGCGCGGAGCCCGGCGCCAAGATCTATTACACGCTGGATTCTTCCGACCCCGACCCGTCGCACATAGGCGGCTATGCCTACAAGGTGGACCCGGAGTTCGCTTCCAGGGTGGACGGCCATGTGACCACCTACGCCTATTCCGGCCCCATAACCATAAATGACACCACGGTGGTAAGGGCAGCCGCGTTCAAGGACGGGCAGCTCTCCTCCATGGTGGAGACGCAGACGTACTTTTTCGGGCTCGAGCACACCATGCAGGTGGTGAGCCTGGTCATGGATCCCATGGATATGTGGAGCTATGAGAAAGGCCTGTACGTCAAAGGCCCCAACGCGGAAGCCAGCAGCCCTTACGGCTCTATCGACAAGGGCGCCAACTTCTGGATGACCTGGGAAAAGACCTCCAACGTCGAGCTGTACGGCGTGGACGGGGAGACGATACTCTCCCAGGGCTGCGGCGTAAGGCTGCACGGCCAGTATTCCCGCAAGGAAGCGCAAAAGTCATTCAAGATCATCGCCAGCTCCAAGTACGGCACAAAGCGTTTTTACGCTCCCCTCTTCCCCAACCGGGACTATACCGAATACCAGAGCTTCCTGCTGCGCCAGTCCGGCCAGGACTGGGACAAGACCCGCATGAGGGACAGCGTGCTTGCCACCCTCGCCGAAGGCCTGGGCGTAATGTACCAGGATACCGCGCTGTGCGTGGTGTACATAAACGGCGAGTACTGGGGACAGTACAACATGCGGGAAAGGATCAACGCCTACTCCATCTGCCAGTGGGAAGGCTGGGATGAGAGCCTTAAGGACGACATCGACCTGCTCAAGGCCAACGACAAGGTCATGCAGGGCTCCAATGCCAGCTGGAAGGAATTCAAGGAGTATTACACCAAGAACGGGCTGGAGACTGCCGAAAAGCTGGCCGTGGCGGACAAATATATAGACTGGAAAAACTATATGAACACCATAGCGGTGGAGATCTATACCGGCAATACCGACCTGCTCAACAACAAGAAGTACCGTTCCACCGCCGTCGACGGCAAATGGCGCTGGATAGTGTTCGACTTTGACTGGGCGTTCTACACCGACACCAACTCCGTGGGGCGCTGGCTGAAGCCCGGCGGTGTGGGCGACGGCAACAAGCGCGACAACAGCCTGTTCATCGCGCTTATGAAAAACCCCGTATGCAGGGACTACTTCCTGACCCTCTTCAGCGAAAAACTCAAAGGCGACTGGTCCAGCCAGAGCGTGCTGGCCAAGATGGCGGACAGATACAACGAGCTGCTGCCGGAGCTGCCCGCGCACCTGGAGCGCTGGAACAAGTCGCAGAGCAATTATAATTCCCACCTGAACAAGCTCAAGAAATACGCCCAGACCCGCCCGGGCAGGCTGCTGTACTTCTACTCCAACGCCCTGAACAAGGCCGAGTTCGAGAAGTACTTCGGCGAGCTCGCCCGCACGGTACAGCTTGTAGACGACAAGGGCAAGAGCTATTCTTACTACAAATAGAGGATCTGATGGACGACAACCGCACCCGCCTGCCTGAGCGGCACGAGAGAAAATACTGGATAAACAAAGGCGACCTGGCGCTGCTCAGGGAAAAGCTCAAGCAGGTGATGGCCTACGACAGCCACACCGATGAAAACGGGGAATACTTTATCCGCTCCCTGTATTTTGACGACGCCTACGACCGGGCGTATTACGACAAGCTGGACGGCGTGCAGGACCGCGACAAGTACCGCATCCGCATATACAATATGTCCGACAGCGTTATCTTTCTGGAGCGTAAGCGCAAGGTGGGCGAGCTTATACAGAAGACCGCCTGCCGCATAGACCGGAAACTGGCGGACGCCCTGGCGGACGGCGACGCAGCGTGCCTGCTGGAGTATGACGAGCCCCTGCTCACGGACATGTATGTGGAGATGCGCACCAAGCTTCTGCGCCCCCGGGTGCTGGTGGACTACGTGCGCGAGGCGTTCGTGTTCCCCGCGGAACACACCCGCGTCACCTTCGATAAGCAGCTGGCCACCTGCCCCGGTTCCACCGACCTGTTCAACCCTGAACTGCTGACCCTGAGCCCCCTGGACGACAGCAAGCAGATACTTGAAGTCAAATTCGACATATACCTGCCGGACTATATCGCCCATCTGCTCGCCGACACTCCCGCTGAAAACTGCGCCATAAGCAAATATGTGCTCTGCCGCAGGTTCGAACCCCTCGCATGACCGATCCCGTGACCCTTTAGCCTGTGGCTAATAATAATATGCACCATTTTGAAAGGGGATAACACCGTGAATTCCATCATTCAGGAAGTCTTCCAAAACCAGTCTCTGGGCGCGAGCTCCATACCGCTTGTGCTGTTTACCATCGTTATGGCGTTCGCCGTAGGGGTGTTTATCTACTGGGTATACAAAAAGACCTACAGGGGCGTTATGTTCTCCAACAACTTTGCCCTCACCCTTATACTCATGACCGTCATCACCGCCCCCGTCGTCGTGTGTATCCGCAATAACGTGGCGCTGAGCATGGGCATGGTCGGCGCGCTGTCCATAGTGCGATTCAGGACCGCTGTCAAGGATCCCCTGGACACCGGCTACATGTTCTGGGCGCTGACCATGGGCATACTGCTGGGCGCGGGCCAGTTCCTGCTGGCGGCGCTGAGCGTGGTAGGCATCGCCGCGGTGATTTTCATACTCAGGACCATGCTCAGAAAGGGCGAGGACAGCTACCTGCTGGTCATGCGCGTGAATAAGGCCGGCGAAGCCAACGCCCAGAAGCTCATGAGCAAGCTGCGCTACCAGAACCTCAAAAACAAGACCATCTCCGGCAGCGGTATAGAGCTCACCTACGAAGTAAGAGTGGAAAAGAGCGAAGCGTTCTTGAACAAGCTGCTCACGCTGGAAGGCGTAAAGGAAGCCTCCCTGGTGTCCTATTCCAACGAGACCGCATAATACTGCCCCGCTTTGATACCGCG